>DASWVN010000275.1:0-33178 GCA_036401215.1 Vicinamibacterales bacterium
CATGTTCGATGCGGCGTGCACGGTCGCGGCCCTCGATCTGATGATCACGATCGACTCGATGCCCGCGCATCTCGCCGGCGCACTCGGCGTTCCGGTCTGGACGCTTCTGCTGAAGGACGCCGACTGGCGCTGGATGGAGGACGGGGACGAGAGCCCGTGGTATCCGACGATGAAACTTTTTCGGCAGGAACGGGAGGGGGACTGGGAAGGGGTGATCGAGCGGACCAGGGAAGCTCTCGAAACGGAACTCCAAACGCCAAACGCCAAACGCCAAACGCCAAACGCCAAACGCCAAACGCCAGGATCGCTTTGAAGTTTGAAGTTTGGAGTTGGAAGGACGCTCCCTATCTGCTCACCGTGGGGGGATTCGGAACAATTTGAATGATCGTCGGGAACCGCTCCGGCTTGCCGCCTGGCTTCGGGTTCAGGTATCCGCCCGTGCCTCCGGTCGTGTAGTCCTTCACCGTCACGCTGGGCGGAAACGCCATCGTCGCCTCCCGGAACCGGCCGATGTCGAACTGGTGAATCGGCGGGTTCTCGAAGACCTCGTCGCCACGAGTCCGAAGCGTATTCCTGTAGTACTGGACGATCTCGGCATAGCTGGCGGTCGTGCCGAACAGGTAGTAGCGCTGCCCCTTGCCCGCATCGAACGATGCGATGAACTCGGCCGCGGGATAGATCGGCACGCCGAGCGTGGCTTCGTTGGGCTCGCCGGGTTGTGCGACGGGCGCGGGTTGCTGCGGGGGCTGCTGCGGCGCGGCGGGCGGCTGCGCCTGTTGACCGGGTTTCGGGAAGGGTAGCGGCACCTGCGCCGCAATGGACGCCACCCCGGCAAGAACGAGCGTTGCCGTGAACCTTGCGATCATAGGGGACCATTATAAAGACGTGCGACGTGCGACGTGCGACGTGCGACGTGCTGGTGCTGGTGCTGGTGCTGGGTGCTGGGAGGTGGATGTGAGTGAGGCGGTGATCGAGTATTTCGAGGCGCGGCTCGAGGCGTTGCGGGCGGATGTCGAACGGCTGGTGCGGCTCGAGTCGCCGAGCACCGACAAGGCGGCGGTGGATCGGTGCGGCGCGGCGGTGGCGGAACTGCTTCGGGATGCCGGCGGGGAGGTCAGCCTCGTCCCGCAGGAGACGCGCGGTGATCACGTCCGGGCCGAGTTCGACGGCGGACCGGGACGCGTGTTGATCCTCGGCCACTTCGACACGGTCTGGGACCTCGGGACGCTCGAACGGATGCCGGTGCGCGAGGAGGACGGCCGGCTCCACGGACCCGGCATCTACGACATGAAGGCGTCGATTGCGATTGCCGCGCACGCGCTCCGCGCCAGTCGTGAATTCGGCATGACGCGGCCTCGCGTCGTCGCGCTGTTCACCACCGACGAGGAGATTGGGAGCGGAACGTCACGCGCGCTGATCGAGCGCGAAGCCAGAGAAGCGGACGCCGTCCTGGTGCTGGAGCCTTCGCTGCCAGGAGGCGCGGTGAAGACGCATCGCAAGGGGTGCGGCGAGTTCACGCTGACCGTGCGCGGCACGTCGGCCCACGCCGGCATCGATCCTGGGAAAGGCGCGAGCGCGATCCTCGAGATCGCACACCAGATCGTGGCGCTCGAGTCGCTGCAGGACCTCGAGCGCGGGATCAGTGTCAACGTGGGGGTCATCGAGGGAGGCACACGGGCGAATGTCGTCGCCGAACAGGCGAGCGCGGTCGTGGACGTTCGCGTGCCGACCATGGACGATGCCGCGCGCGTCGAAGCCGCGATTCGCGCGCTCGCGCCGAAGAACCCCAGGGTAACGGTCGAGGTCGAAGGGCGGATCGAGCGGCCGCCACTGGAACGTACAGCTGGTGTCGGGCGTCTTTATGAACAAGCACGAGCGGCCGCGGCAACGCTCGGACGCGACCTCGCCGAAGGTGGGACGGGGGGCGGATCCGACGGCAACTTCACCGCGGCGCTCGGTGTCCCGACGCTGGATGGGCTTGGGCCAGAGGGGGACGGGGCGCACGCCTTGCACGAACACGTGCGGCTTGGGGACCTGCCGTGGCGCGCCGCGTTCCTCTCGACCCTGCTCGTCCGGCTCAACGGTTAGAATGAATTCATGGCCAATAGTGTCAAGACGGTAGTTCTCCTCGGCGCGCTGAGCGGCATTCTGCTCGTCATCGGTGAGCTTGCCGGTGGTTCACAGGGGCTGGTGGTGGCGTTCGTGTTCGCCATCATCATGAACATCGGGTCGTACTGGTTCTCCGACAAGATCGTCCTGCGGATGTACCGCGCGCGGCAGGTTGGCCCCGACCACCCGCTCTACCAGATGGTGGGGAGGCTCGTGCAGCGGGCGAACCTTCCGATGCCGAAGGTCTACATCATCCCGGACCCCTCGCCGAACGCGTTCGCGACCGGCCGAAACCCATCGAACGCGGCCGTCGCGGCCACCGAAGGGATCATGCGGGTGCTGAACGAGCAGGAACTCGAGGGAGTCATGGCCCACGAGCTTGCGCACGTGAAGAACCGGGACATTCTCATCAGCTCGATCGCCGCCACGATTGCGGCGGCCATCATGCTGTTTGCGCGCTTTGCGATGTTCTTCGGGGGCGGCCGGGACGAGCGGGGCGGCGGATCGAACCCGTTCGTGCTGCTGGCGATGATGATTCTGGCCCCGATCGCGGCGCTGATGGTTCAGATGGCGATTTCGCGGTCGCGGGAGTTCATCGCGGATGCCACCGGCGCGCAGATCGCCGGGTCTCCCTATGGGCTCGCGAACGCACTGAAGAAGATCGAGGCGGTGGCCAAGGGGATCCCCATGGATGCCAATCCGGCAACCGAACACATGTTCATCGTCAAGCCGTTCACAGGAGGCGGGCTGATGTCGCTCTTCAGCTCTCACCCGTCGACTGAAAAGCGGATTCAGGCGCTGCTGGGCACCATCTAAGTAACGATCCTCCATCGAATAGGTCGCCTGCGTCCCCGTTCCCGGGGCCGCAGGCGGTTGGCACCAGGGTTCCCACCTCCGCCTTCCCCTACGTCGTCAGCAACTTACCGGGTTTCGACACGGCTTCGTGGATGGCGCGGGCCTTGCTGACAACCCACGCAGGTAGATTGTGGAGGGCATCGTGGACGATTTCGACATCCCGCAGAACAAGTTGGCTGAGTCTGCCGAGCGCGTCGTCGATCGTGCGCTTGACGAGGCTCGCCGGCGAGATCACGCCCTGCTCACGAACGAACACGTGTGCCTGGCGTTTGCGCAGGTCGAGTGGGACATGTTCGGGCAGGTCATGCGGGACCTCGAGTTGAACCCGCACGAGATCCTGCAGGCGCTCGAGGAACACCTCCGGCTGCTGCCGAGCGTCCCCGGGCGCGAGGTGCGCGTCGCCCCGTCGACCAAGCTGCTCTTCAAGCTTGCGCTCCTGCATGCCAGCCGTTCAGGCCGGCACTCGATCGAAGCGACGGACCTGTTTTCGGCGATCTTCGAGGAGACGCAGGGCATTCCGGTTTCGATCATCCGCCGTCACGGCATCGAGCCCGAGACCCTGGTTTCGCGGCTGGCCACGCGGATGCGTGACCACGAACTGCGCGAGGAACGCCTCAAGAAGCGTTTCGAGCTGCCGCCGTTCCTCAAGCACTTCGCCACCAACCTGAATCAGCTCGCAAGGCAGGACAAGATCCCGCCGGTGTTCGGGCGTGACTACGAGATGGACCAGGTGCTCGAGATCCTGTGCCATCGCGAGCGCGCCAACTCGGTGCTTCTGCTCGGCGAACCTGGCGTCGGCAAGACCGCCATCGCCGAAGGTCTCGCGCGCCGGATCGAGTTCGAACCCGAGAAGGTCCCCGTCCGCCTGCGTGACTGCCAGATCGTCAATCTCCAGATGAACACGATGGTCGCCGGCACGATGCTCCGCGGCATGTTCGAGGACCGGATCCAGAACGTGATCCGCGAGATCAAGGAGCGGCCGAACCTGATCCTGTTCATCGACGAAGTGCACACGATGATCGGCGCCGGTTCCGCGCTGGGTGCGCCGTCCGACGCCGCCAACGTCTTCAAGTCGGTCCTCGCGCGCGGCGAGGTCCGCATCATCGGGGCCACGACCTCCAGCGAGTACAAGGAGTTCATCCAGGAGGACGAGGCGCTCGCGCGGCGGTTCCGGCCGGTGCAGGTGACCGAGCCCACGATCGACGAAACCCGTACCATCCTCTACAACCTGCGCTCACGGCTCGAACGCAACTACTCGGTGCGGATCCTCGACGACGCGATCGAGACGGCGCTGGAGATGTCGCCGCGCTACATGCGGCATCTGCAGCTTCCCGACAAGGTGATCGGCTGGCTCGACACCGCCGCCGTGAAGGCCGAGATCGCGCGGCGATGGGAAGTCACCGGGGCGGATGTCGTCAACGTGATCTCCAAGATTGCGCGGATTCCCGAGGACATGGTGTTCCGCGAGGTGAACGATCGCTTCCGTGACGTCGAGTCCACCCTGGCGACCCGCGTCGTCGGGCAGCACGAAGCCATCGAGGCGGTCGCGCGGCGGCTCGTTCTCAACAAGGGACCGCTCAAGGACGGCTTCGACCGTCCGGACGGCGTCCTGCTGTTCCTCGGGCCCACCGGCGTCGGCAAGACCGAACTGGCCAAGGCGGTCGCCGAGTTCCTCTTCGGCGACGAGAAGAAGATGATCCGCGTCGACATGTCCGAGTACCAGGACGGCGCGGTCGCGGTCGACAAGTTGATCGGCATGCCGCGAGGGATCGTCGGGTCCGAACGCGGGGGCGTGCTGACGAACCAGTTGAAGGACAACCCGTACTCGGTCGTCCTGCTCGACGAAGTCGAGAAGGCGAGTCCGAGCATGCTCAACCTGTTCCTCCAGGCTTTCGACGAGGGCTGGATCACGGATGGACGCGGCAAGCGGGTGTATCTCAGCGACGCCATCGTGATCATGACCTCGAATATCGGGTCGGAGTGTTTCCGAAGGCTGAGCAGCCCGCTCGGCTTCTACTCGAAGCAGGTCGGCATCGAGCAGGTGCAGGGGGAGGTCTCCCGTGAGCTGGAACGCCGGTTCACGCCGGAGTTCCGCAACCGCATCGACGAAGTCGTGATCTTCAGGCCGCTGACGACCGACGAGGTCAGGCTGATCACCGTGCAGCAGCTCACGAAGATCGAGAAGTCGCTCGCCAAAAGCGGACGGCAGCTCGTGGTGACGCCCGCGGCGCTCGAACAGCTCGTGTCGGAGGGCTACAGCCTCGCCTACGGCGCACGCTTTCTGAAGCGGGTGATCGAGAGCCGCATCAAGCTGCCGATCAGCCAGCGCTGGACCGAGGGGCGCCGCTTCACGGTGGACGTCCGCGACGGCCAGTTCGAAATCGACGTCCAGCGCGAAACCGGAAACTACGAGCTGGCGGCCATCGCGTAGGGCGCCCCTTGCGCGTAGGGCGCCCCTTTACGGGGCGCCATCTGGCGGGGCATAAAGCCCCGCCCTACGTACGCCCGTCCCACTCGAACCCCGCTTGCTCGACCTCTGACGGCTCCTCCGCAGCATCCGTTTGCCCGGGCGCTCCTCGGACTCGCGCGCGCAGGTCGTAGCGGTCCTGCAGGACGGAAATCATCGCGCGCACTCCACTCACGTAATCGGGCTTCGCGTACGCGCCAGCGTAGAGGCGGTTGTATCCCTCCACCATGTGGGGGAACTCGTTCCTGAGAAACCCCATGAAGTGGTCTTTCGTGCCGCCCTTCAAGTACATGATGTTCGCGCCCATGAACGCTGCTCCATGGTCGGCAATGGCCTTGATCGTTGCCTCGAGTTTGGCCGGATGGGTCGTGAACCCGGGGACGACGGGCGCCATCAGCACGCCGGCATTGACGCCAGCATCCCGCAACGTGCGGACGGCGCGGAGCCGCTGAAGCGGGTGTGCCGTTCCAGGTTCGAGCATGCGCCAGGCCTCGTCGTCGATCGACGGGACGCTGAGATACACGGTGCAGCCCGCTGACCGTCCGAGGTCGGCAAGCACGTCCGCATCGCGCACGACCATCGGTCCCTTGGTGACGAGGCCGATCGGCGTTCGCGCGGCGAGGAGTGCCTGCAGAGAACGCCGGGTCAGCTTGTACTGTCCTTCGATCGGCTGATACGGATCCGTTGCCGTCCCCACCGCGACCTGCTCGCGCGTCCACGTCGGCTTGTCCAGTTCCCGCTTCAAGACCTCGACGAGGTTCACCTTCACCAGGATGTAGGAGGAGAAGTGATCGTCGGGGCCAAGCTCGAACTGCGTCTGATACCTCCGCGCGAAGCAGTAGTGACACCCGTGCGTGCAACCGCGATAGGGATTCAGGGTCCAGTTGAAGGGCATCCCCTTGACCGGGTTCAGCGCCGACCGGCAGGTCACTTCCTGGTAGTGGGCCTCATCGGCGCGCCGCTGCGCCTCGTCGATCGTCGCCGCGGCGCCATCCTGCTTCACGCGAAGCGCGATGGTGCGGGTCGTGGGTGGGCGTGCGCCGAGATCGAAAAACGTGGGCTGCTCAGCCATGTTTCGCCTTTATTTCGCCACAGGCCGAGGAGGGTGTCAACCTGATCACGGTTCCTGGGCGGCATAAAGCCGCCCCCTACTGTCTGTGTAGCGCCGCCGTTCGGCGCGGCATAAAGCCGCGCCCTACGAATCGCCGCCCCGTTCAGATGAGGTAGGCGATGGCGAAACCGACCTGCGCGACGAACATCATGCGATACATGTGCGCCCACGAGACGTGGTTCGCGTCGATGGCGAGTTCCTCGGGCTTTCGAAGCATCAGGTAACACACGTAGATGCCGTAGAGCGTCATCCCGGCTGCGAGCGCCTGGAGCAGCCAGAAGTTGCCGGTCAGGATCCCCGCGAAGGTCCCATACGAAATGAGCAGAAACGGCAGGACGAACGACGGCGAGATCATCCAGGCGGCGCGGCGGACGCCGTAGATGATCGGCAGCGTCCGGCAGCCGCCCCGCGCGTCCCCTTCCATGTCGGCGAAGTCCTTCGTCGTCGAGGCACCGAGCAGGAAGAGACCGAAGATCGCGCCGATGAACCATGGTTCGACGCCCCAGATCGTCTTTACGCAGGACCAGCCCGCCACCTTCAGCAGCACGCCCCGCGGAATCGCGATCGTCACGTTGGCCCAGATGCCGCGCGTTTTCGTCCGCAGCGGCGGCACCGAGTAGACGAACGTGCAGATCGTCGCGACGACGACGATCCAGAAGCATTCGCGGCGCCCTTCGGGCGCGACGAACCAGGCCAGGACGAGCGCGGCCGCGTAGGTGATCCACGTGAACGTCCACGCCTCGCGGATCGACATCCGTCCGCTCGTGAGCGGACGCTGCGGCTTGTTGACCCGGTCGATCTCGAGGTCGTAGATCTGGTTCAACGCGTTGTTCGCGGCATTGAGCACCATCGCCATGACGGCGCCGATGGTCGTGTAGCGAACGAGGTCCGCAGTCCAGATGTCCCGCGGATCGGCACCCGCGGCCGTAATGGCGCCGGAGACGACGCCCAACGCAGGCGCGAGAAGCGTGAAAGGACGCGCGAGTTCGAGCCACAACGCGATTCTCGAACGTTCGCTCATGCCAGCCCCGACAAGCCGATGGCCGCGAATGCGGCCACGGCAGTGTTGATGAAGTTGAGCAGATCGTTGTTCAGCACGCCGCGCGGTTCGAGCGTCGCGCCGAGAGCGCTTTCGACGAGGGCGCCGGCCGTCGCCGCGAGCGTCACAGGGATCACGAATGCGACAGGCATCAGTCCAAGGGCGGAGGCGACCGCGGACAGCGCAGCAGCCGCGGCAATTCCGGCCACCGTGCCTTCAAGCGACATCGCACCAGGGGTGCCGGGTCGCACCATACGCAGCGTCGTCACCAGGAACGTTCGCTTTCCGAACGCCTTTCCGATTTCGCTCGCGACGGTATCACTGGCTCCCGCAACCAGCGCGGCCACGAACGCGATAGCCGCCTGCGTGTGAGCGTACGACAACAGGACGAGGATTGCTGCAATCGCGGCGACGCCGGTGTTCGCGAACGCGTTTCCGCCGCCCCGTCGTCCGCCTTTCTCTTCGGCGATGCCGAGCGCGTGCTTCCGTGCGAGTCCGATCCGTGAAGTCACGACGGCGGACGCGAAGCACACCAGCAGGAGGATCCAGCCTTCGGCGCCGGTCGCGACGAAGATGACGGTGCCGAGCAGAAAGCCCGTGAGCATTCCGGATATCGTCACTGTACGGGCGAGATAGCCGGCAACGGCGACCGCCGCGTTCGCTGCAGCCGCCACGATGACGGTCGGGCCGAGAGAGCGGACGGTTTCCGACAGCAGATCCTCGCTGATCAGCGAGACGATCCACATCACCGAGACCGCGGTTATCGAGACCGATACGTTGTCGTCGAGCGAAACCGGGATCGTTTCCACCGCTGCGGCTGCTACCGCCGCGAGAATCGGCGCAACGATGAAGAACCAGGGGGGAGCGGGCGGGACGGCGAGTTCGCGGCACCACCAGGTCAGGCCCACGGCCGCCGCGCTGCCGAGAATCGCGAATGCGAGCGACCCGCCCACCGATTTCGCGCGGTTCCATGGGATTGCCGCGATCGGCAGCCGGCGGCCGACGATGGTGGCCATCCCGTCACCCACGGCGAGCGCGCCCCACGCCGCCGCGACGATGTCCAGGCGATGCCTGAAAAGCAGGAGCATCCCGAGCACCGAGACCGGGTAGAGGACGATGCCGCTCCCCAGGCGTCCGATGCGTTCGCCGGGACGAAAGAGGCGCCGGCCGAGCAGCGACTGGAGCACGAACAGATTGAAGAGGACGGCGAGGCAGGCGAGCGCTACCGCCTGCCACCATGCGAGATAGGGGAGCGCGAGCGCGAAAGCGCCCATCGCGATGTGAACGAGCTGTCGAGCGTCCTCTGAAAAGGTCCCGTCGCGGTTCATCGCACGGCGGCAACCCGGCTGCGCCACCACGTGAGAAGGTCGGATAGTGTCTGATCGATGGGGATCTGCGGGCGCCAGCCCGTGTCGGCACTCAGGCGCGATGCGTCCCCCAGCACGACGGGATTATCGCTCGGGCGGAGCCGTGACGGATCCTGTTCCACGGTCACGCGAGCACGCACCATCGACAACAGGCGTTCCAGCAGATCGCCCACTCGATAAGCCACGCCCGAGCAGATGTTGTAGACGCGCCCCGGCGTGCCTCTCTCGCCCAGCGCAACGTACGCGCGCGCGGTATCTCGCACGTCCATGATGTCGCGCCGCGCGTCGAGGTTCCCGACCAGCAGCTTCGGTTCGCGGATTCCAGCCTCGATCTCCGCAAGCTGCTTCGCGAAGCTCGAGGTCACGAACGACTCGCTCTGCCTCGGGCCCGCATGGTTGAACGGACGGGTAAGGACGACGGGCGTGGCGGCACGTTCGGCGCGCATCTCCTGAGCGAGCTTGCTCACGCCGTACGGATCCGCGGGACCAATCGGATCCTCTTCGGTCAACGCCGTCGCCGACGGACGGTACACGAGCGCGGATCCGGCAATGACGACCTTGCAGCCGGGGACGACCCTTTCCACCGCGTCCAGCAGGTGGTGCGTGCCGAGCGCATTGACTTGGAGAGGGCGCGCGGAATCCTTCCACGCTTCGGCGACATGTGCCAGCCCCGCGAGATGGAAGATCATCGCCGGGCGGAGTTCCGCGAGGGCGTTCTCGACCGAGCGTCTATCGAGGATGTCTACGGCCGTCCAGCGGACCCGTCCTTCACCTTCCTGCGGGACCGGCCGTCCCTGCGCGTGGCCCCACGCGGCGACTTCGCGCCCCGCACCTGTCAGCGTGTCGACGAGGTGGCTGCCCGCAAAGCCGGTGGCGCCCGTCACGAGCGGGAGATGTTGTGCCGCGCTCACGGCTTCCGGCTGCCGTACTGACTCTCGTAGTAGGAGCGGTACGCGGGGTCGGCGTCCTTGATCGGCCGCCACCACCATTCGTTCTCCAGATACCAGCGCACGGTGGCCGCGAGACCGTCCTCGAAGTCCACTTGCGGTTCCCACCCGAGACTGCGCAGCTTGGTCGTGTCGAGTGAATACCGCCGGTCGTGGCCCTGTCGATCCGGCACGTGCTGGATCAGTGCCTCCGTCTTGCCGGCAAGCTGCAGGATCCGCTTCGTGAGGTCCACGTTGCGAACGTGGTTGCCGCCGCCAACGTTATAGACCTCGCCGTTGACGCCCGCGTCGATCAGCAGGTCCACCGCGCGGCAGTGGTCGTCGACGTGCAGCCAGTCGCGGATCTGGCCGCCGTCCCCGTACAGCGGCACCGGAATGTCATCGATGGCGTTGGTCGCAAACAGTGGAATGATCTTCTCGGGAAACTGATACGGGCCGTAGTTGTTCGAGGCGCGGGTGATCACGACCGGCACGTCGTAGGTGGCGAAGTAGCTGTAGGCCAGCCTGTCAGCGCCAGCCTTGCTGGCCGAGTATGGATTCCGCGGCTTCAGCTCGTCGGTCTCGCGGCTCGAGCCTTCAGGAACGTTTCCGTAGACTTCGTCGGTCGAGATCTGGACGAACCGGCGCAGTTTCGGCGCCTGGCGCGCCGCTTCGAGCAGCACGAACGTGCCGAACACGTCCGTCCTGATGAAGTCTCCAGCCTGCATCAGGGACCGGTCGACGTGGGTCTCGGCGGCGAAATGGACGACGATGTCGGCCGCGCGGACCAGCGGCGCGGCGACCGCTTCGTCGGCGATGTCGCCGCGGACGAACGTATGGCGCGGGTGATCCTTGACGTCGTGCAGGTTCTCGAGCCGTCCGGCGTACGTCAGCTTGTCGAGGTTGGTGACGTGCCAATCCTCGTGCTGCGCCAGCGCATAGCGGACGAAGTTGGAGCCGATGAACCCGGCTCCTCCGGTGACGAGGACCTCAACCATCTT
Organism: Vicinamibacterales bacterium; assembly: GCA_036401215.1. Classification (GTDB taxonomy): domain Bacteria; phylum Acidobacteriota; class Vicinamibacteria; order Vicinamibacterales; family 2-12-FULL-66-21; genus JACDCA01. The sequence goes on from DASWVN010000275.1 coordinate 10,876, forward strand.
TACGCGTCCAGTCGTAGGGCAGCGTGCCGTGGGGATCGAGGCGGTACTCGTCGGGCGACTCGCGATCGTAGGGTTCGCTGGGCACGTTGACGACCAGCGAGGGTTCTGTGCTGATGCACTTCCAGCCGTGATACACGAGGTTCGGCACCTGCACGAGCACCGGATTCAGGGTGCCGATGAAAAACTCGTTCACCATGCCGGTCGTCGGCGAATCTTCACGCGTGTCCACGAGCACCAGCTTCACCATTCCGGCGACGCAGGCAAAGTTGTCGATCTGTTTCTTGTGATAGTGCCAGGCTTTCACCACGCCCGGATACGTCGCCGAGACGTAGACCTGCCCGAACTTCGGAAGGAGGTCGGTTTCGTCGCGGCGGAGAATCTCCATCAGCCAGCCTCGCTCGTCGGGGATCGGACGGAGCGGCTTCACCTGCACACCGGCAATGCGGCCGGTCTCTCGAGCCATAGACGTTTTCATCGCTGCTGCTGCCCTCCGAGTGCGCCGAGGAAGTTCGAGAAGGTGCCGATACCGGCGAGGCTGAAGGAGATGTTGAAGCGCCGGTCCTGGGGCACCGTGATCCCGGGAATCCCCTGGAAGTTCATCGTCTGGAACTCCATCACGATCCCGCAGCACTGGGCGTTGTAGTACGCCTGGATCCGCTGCTGCAGGAAGAAGTCGTTGCGGAAATCGTAGTTGAACGAGTAGCTGCCGCCGAGCCGGCTCGAGGCCGATCGTACCGTCGCGTTGGCGTTGAGGAAGTGGGTGGCAGATTCAGGATTGCTGAAGTCGGGCAGTTCGGGGATGTGCCGGCGCATGCTCCAGCCTGCCGAGAGGTCGAGCCACGAGCCGTTCCGGATCATGCCGTTCGCCGACAGGGTCTTCAGCGTATGGACGGTGGGGTCCCACTCGGTGCGGAACTCGCCGTTCACCCGGTCCGTCGGGCTCACGCGGGTCGTGATGGCCACGGCGGAGAAGTTCGTGGGTTTCGCCTGACCGTCGAAGCTGGATTCGTAGTTGCGATCGAACTGCGCCGCCCGCTCATCGGTGTAGTAGGTCTGGCTGACGTGGAGGCTCGCGATCTCGCGCGAGACTTCCTTTTTGGCGTAGAGGCGGTTCGACAATCCGTACGTGTACCGAGTGACACCGCCGACGATGTAGTCTCCCGACTCGAGCTGCACGATCCGGTCGAACATGTCGATGGCGCTGGTGCGCTGGATCGTCAGCGTCGGCTCGATCACGTGCTTGTACTTCTCGGCAAACCCTCCGCCCGGGGTGTTGAAGATGCGGTTGAAGACCGGGCCGGTGATCCGCGACTGGAAGTCGAAGTAGCGCCGGCCGAGCGATTCTTCCACCTGCTCGCCGAGCGTGTTGAGGCTTTCGGTCCAGTACGTGCCGCGCCAGGAAACCGCCGAGTTCACCGTCAGGAAGGGCCAGCGCGTGAAGGGCACGCGGACCGTCGGGTTGATGTCGAAACGCGACAGGCCCTGGTCCGACAGTTCGACGTCTTCGGCGATCCTGTTGCGGACGATATTGACGTATTCACCGGTCGCGCCGAAGTAGATCGGCAGCTGTCCGATCCGGCGTTCACCGCGCGAGATGGTGATACGCGGCAGGCTGCCGGTGCGCGTCAGCGTATTGGCGGTGTCGAAGTAGTCGCGGCGATCCGCGCGCGCGCTGATCACCAGCTCTGACCAGTTGCCAGTCAGCGCGGCGTCGAAATTGCGCTGCCGCGTCGTCGCCTGGAACACGTCCTGTTGATAGCGCTGCTGGGTCTCGAGGCTGGTGAAATAGTTCGCGTTCGCCTGGGCGCGGAAGCCTCGCGGCAGCGCCTGCACCAGCGATCCGGTCACGGTGTAGGCCTTGCGGCCGGGACGCGGACCCTGGGTCTCGTCGGCGTCTTCGAGCGTGATTTCCTTCTCGTTCAGCAGGTTGAAGGTCGCGTTACCGGAGGAACCCGGCGAGAGCACGTAGCGGTACTCGCCGGTGTAGGCGTTGCCGGCTTTCGAGAACCAGTCGTACGTGAACGTGGCGTCATGGCTGCGCCCGATGGCCCAGAAGAACGGCGCCGAGATCTGCTGTCCCTTGATCGTGCCGCTGCCGTAGATCGGCATCAGGAAACCAGTCGCGCGATCGTCCTCTTCCATCGGGTAGTAGAAGATCGGCAGGTAGAAGAGCGGGACCCCTTTCACCTTGAACACCGAGTTCCGCAGCAGCACGTAGTCGTCGAGGTTCAGCGTCATCGACCCCGCCGCAACCTCCCAGCGCGGCGTCGGCTGCACGCACGAGGTGAAGCCGCCCTTCACGATCTTGTAGGTGGACGGCCCGGTCTTGTGCAGCTCCTCCCCCCAGAAGTACGCGTTCGGTTCCTGCGATCCGTACGGCCCGGGCTGGGCGTTGTCGCGGATCACGGTCATGCCCGACGCGTTGTAGAAGGTGCCGGTCTTCGACTTCGTGTTGAAGTCCAGGCGGTCTGCCGAGATGCGGTTCGATCCCGAGACGAACAGCACGTCGCCGATGGCCACGACCCGATCCTCGACGTTGAACACGTCGACCTGGTTCGCGAACAGCTGGACGTCGTCGCAATCGATCCTGACCGGGACGCCGGCGCTGCCGCGGATCGTGATGTGGTTTTCGTCGTGGCGCGTGAGGGTGAGGTTCTCGAGCGAATCCCGGTTGCACCCGGCGATGGTCTGCGCCTGGACCCCGCTTGCCGCGAATGCCCATTCGCAGAGGACGCACAGGAGGAGGGTGATGCAGAGACGTGACATTCGTGGACGAAACCCGGCGGGATCAGCGAAGAATACCACGCAGGGGACCGATCAAGAAGATCGAGCCGGCCACGACGACCCGCCGTGATTTCGCCGCGGCATCCGCCAGGGCGCTGGCCGGATCATCGATGGCGTCGACGGAGCCGGTTCCGCCTGCCGACGCCGCAATTCCCGCAAGAACGTCAGCCGTTTCCGCCCGCATCGTCGGCGCCGTCGTGCAGACGATGCGCCGCACGACAGGCGCGAGCTGCTCGAGCATCCCGCGTGCGTCCTTGTCGTTCATCGCCGCGAACACCAGCGTCGCATCCGTCCAGCCGATCTCTCGAATGTAGGACGCGAGGGCGCGCGCACCGGCCGGGTTGTGTGCCGCGTCCAGGAGGACGTCAGTACCGCCGGACCTGACGTGTTCGAGGCGTCCCGGCCAGCGGACCGATTCGAGACCGCGTCTGATCGCGTCCGCCTCGACCTTGAAGCCTCGCGGGCCGAGCGCCGCCAGGACCGCGGCCGCCACGGCCGCATTGTCGCGCTGGTGCGCTCCCTGGAGCCCGAGATGTGTGGACTTGAACGTCGGGGTTTGTTCGAGCGCGCGAACGAGCGGAGCGCCGGCGTGTCGCGCGGTGTCGGCAACGACCGCTTCTGCGGCGGCAGGCAGGCCTCCGATGACCACCGGAACGCCGGGTTTGATGATCCCGGCCTTTTCCGCCGCGATCTCCTCGATGGTCGTGCCGAGCTGCGCCTGGTGGTCGAAGTCGATCGTGGTGATCGCGGTCGCGAGCGGCGTCACGATGTTGGTCGCGTCCAGCCGTCCGCCGAGGCCGACTTCGAGGACCGCGATGTCGACGTGCGCCGACGCGAACAGCTCGAACGCGGCGGCCGTGGTGCACTCGAAGAAGGTTGCCGGCGCGTCCAGTTCACCGCGCGCCAGCAGGGCGTCCACCGCGCCGCGGACACGCTCGACGGCCCCCTTCAACGCGGCCGTGTCGCACTCCTCACCGCCGATGACGAAGCGTTCCTCGACCCGGACCAGGTGAGGGGAGGTGTATCTGGCGCTGAAGAAGCCGGCCGCCCGCAAACCGGCGTCGATCATCGCGGTGACCGACCCTTTGCCGTTCGTGCCGGCGATATGGACGCTGGGGAACCGCTGGTGCGGATCGCCGAGTTCGGCCGACAGCTTGATCATGTTCTCGAGACCGAACTTCATCCCGAGACGTTCGAGGCTGAACAGCCACTGCAGCGGATCGTTCGTCAACTTGCGGGTTCTTGTCCCTCACCCCGTGTGGCGCCAGCGGCCGCAACTGCCGGTTCGGCAACCGGTGTGTCGGCGGCGCCGGCGAACCGGAGGAATCCGGTAATCGTGTCCTTCAGTTCGCGACGGTCAACGACCATGTCGAGCATGCCGTGCTCGAGGAGGAACTCGCTCCGCTGGAAGCCTTCAGGCAGTTTCTGCCGGATCGTCTGCTCGATGACCCGCGGCCCCGCGAAGCCGATGAGCGCCTTCGGTTCCGCGATGTTCACGTCGCCGAGCATCGCGAAGCTGGCCGTGACCCCGCCGGTCGTGGGATCGGTCAAGACCGAGACGTACGGAAGCCTGGCACGATCCAGCCGCGCGAGGGCGGCGCTGATCTTGGCCATCTGCATCAGCGAGAGCGCCCCTTCCATCATCCGGGCGCCGCCCGAGCAGGAGATGATGATCACCGGCATCCGTTCGGTGATGGCCCGCTCGATGGCGCGCGTGATCTTCTCGCCGACGACCACGCCCATGCTCCCGCCGATGAAGCCGTACTCCATGGCGGCCACGGCACAGCGGATGCCGTTGATCGTGCCGGTGGCGGTGATCACGGCATCGTTGAGCCCGGTGCTCTCGATGCTGCTCTCGAGGCGTTTGCGATACGGTTTCGTGTCGGTGAACGACAGGGGATCGGTGGAGGTGAGGCCGCTGTCATGCTCTTCCCAGTCGCCGTCGAAGAGCGTCTTCAGCCGCTCCGACGCCGTCAGCCGGAAGTGATGCGCGCACTTGGTGCAGACGCTCAGGCTCGCCGCAAGATCCTTGTTATAGATGATCTGTGAGCACGACGGGCACTTCACCCAGAGACCTTCCGGGACCCGGCTCTTGTCGGCTGGGGGCTCGATCGGCTTCTTGTCCTTTTTGAACCAGGCCATTCTCAGCAGAATACAACGGCTGGGAAAAGGGGACAGTCACCTTTTCCGTGAGTTGTTGATAGGAAAGCGAAAGGTTGCAACAGGTTACGGAAAAGGTGACTGTCCCCTTTTCTCAGCGCGGCACGTAGTACCGCGTTCCCTTGCCCATCGTCCGAAGCTGCCGTTCGAGATCGGCGATGGCCTCGTCCCCCCAGGACAGGTCCATCTGCGAGGTTTCGACGACCAGGAGCGGCGTCGCGCTGTAGTGAAAGAAGAAGTGGTTGTAGGCCTCGTTCAGCTCCCGGATGTAGTCGTCGTCGATGGGCGGGAACTCGGGGTCCGCTTTGAGCCGTTCGCGCAGGTGCTTTCGCAGAACGTCGGTCGGCGCCTGGAGATAGATCACGAGGTCGGGCGCGGGGACGTCCTCCGCGAGCAGTTCGTACAGACGCTGGTAGATGAACAGTTCGTTGTCGTCCAGATTCAGGTAGGCGTAGATCTTGTCGCGCTCGAACAGGTAGTCGCAGACCGTGAGCTGGCTGAACAGATCGCTCTGCCGGAGCTGGGTCTGCTGGCGATGGCGCGAGAGCGTGTAGAACAGCTGCGCCTGGAACGCCGCGCCGGTGCGGCCCGCGTAGAAGTCGGCGAGAAAGGGATTGTCGGTCTCGTCGAGCACCACGGTGGCGTCGAGCCGCGCGCCCAGTCGATCGGCGACGGCCGACTTGCCGAGGCCGATCGGCCCTTCGATGGCGATGTACCGGAAATCCAAGCTGGCCCCCTGTTATAGCATTGTCCCGTGCGAATCGAGCGGATCGAGCTGCGGCTTCTGCGACTTCCGCTGGTCAGGTTCTTCGAAACGAGCTTCGGCAGGATCTACGATCGAACGTTCGTGCTCGTCACGGTCACCGGCGACGGAGTCGAAGGCATCGGCGAGTGCGTGGCCGAGGCCAATCCTTTCTACAGCCCGGAAACGACCGCGACCTCGTGGCACATCCTGCGGGACTTCATCGCCCCGCTGGTGCTGGGTCGCGAGTTCGCGCATCCGCGCGAGCTGTTTCCGGCGCTTCGTGCCATCCGCGGGCACAACATGGCGAAAGCCGGGATCGAAATGGCGGCCTGGGACCTGTACGCGCGTCAGCAGGGCCTCCCGCTCTGCCGCGCGCTCGGCGGCTCCGAGTCGCTCATTCGAAACGGGATCGCCTCCGGCGTCTCGATCGGCATCCAGGATTCGCTCGAGGAGCTGGCCGAGCGCGTCGAAGTCGAACTCGCGGCCGGTTATCGGCGCATCAAGATCAAGATCAAGCCCGGTTGGGACCTCCACGCCGTCGACATGATCCGGAATCGTTTCGACGGCATCCCCCTGATGGTCGATGCGAATGCCGCGTATCAGCTGCGGGACGCGGCGCACCTGGCCGCGCTCGACCAGTTCGACCTGATGATGATCGAGCAGCCCCTCGAGTACGACGACGTCCTGGATCATGCGGAGCTACAGGCCCGGATCCAGACGCCGATCTGTCTGGATGAGTCGCTGCACACGGTGAAGATCGCGAATGAAGCAATCCGCGCCGGCGCGTGCCGCATCATCAATATCAAGCCGGGACGCGTGGGCGGCCACGCACAATCGGTGGCGCTGCACGACCTCGCGGCCGAACACGGCATCCCGGTGTGGCATGGCGGCATGCTCGAGAGCGGTATCGGCCGGGCGCACAACATCCACCTCTCGACGCTGCCGAACTTCACGCTTCCGGGCGATGTCGCCGCCAGCCGGCGCTACTTCGCACCGGACCTGATCGAGCCGGGGATCGAGGTCCGGCCGGACGGCACCATCGACGTGCCGAAGGGCCCCGGCATCGGCGTCGAGATCGTGCCGGACCGGATCGCAGCCGCGACCGAGGAACGGCTGGAACTACGCGCAACCCTGTGAGTCTATGAACAACGTGCCCCACGCCCGTACGGCGAGTCTTGTCATCGCCGCCGCTCTCACCATCGCTTCCGGATGCGCCACCGCGCCGCCGGCGGCTCCGGCCGGCCCGACCTTCGAACAGAAGATGTCGTGGATTCTGCGGCTCGAGGATCGGCGGATCCTGCGGGATGAGGTTCCCGTTGCCGAGCCTGCGCCGCAGCCGCGCGGGCGACGGCCGCAGGTCGCGCCGGCGCCGCCGGCAGGCCCGGACCTGGTGAAGCTGCTGGCCGACGACGAAGCGCGGATCCGCCGCCGTGCCGCCATCGCGATCGGTCGCGTCGGGTTGCCGGAAGGTGTGCAGCCGCTCGCGGGGGCCCTGACGGATACCGATCCCCAGGTGCGCGAGATGGCCGCGTTCGGCCTCGGGCTGATCGGCGACATGGCGGCGGCCGCGCCGCTCACGCAGGCACTCGCCGACGCGGCGCCGCTCGTCCGTGGACGAGCCGCCGAAGCGCTGGGACAGATCGGCGCGAAGGAGGCAGCGCCGGCGATCGGAAAGCTCGCGGCGGAGTACATCCAGCATCCCGCGGTCACCGGGATGGGGCCCGATGACGAGACCTGGCCCGCGGCGCCGGAAGCGGAAGCGTTCAAGCTCGCGCTGTTCGCCCTCGTCCGGCTCGGAGCCTACGATCCGCTTGCGTCCGCGGTGCTCAATGGCGACCGGCCGGTGTCGAACTGGTGGCCGGTGGCGTTCGCGCTGCAGCGGATCAACGATCCACGCGCCGCGCCGGCGCTGATGCAGCTCGCGCGCGGCCAGGGGACGTACACGGTCGCCTTTGCCGCGCGTGGACTCGGCGCATCGAAGAACAAGGCGGCGGCCGGCGTCCTGGTTCCGCTGCTCGATCCCAGGCGCCCGGTCGAGGTGCTCGTGTCGGCGGCGCGCGCGGTCGCGCAGCTCAACGTCGCCGCGGCGGTGGATCCGTTGATCGCGCTCGTTGCCGATCCCGCGACGGATCCGAACGTGCGGTTGGAAGCGGTGACAGCGCTCGGCACCCTGCGCGCCGACTCAGCGCTGATGCTCGTGCAGGACTTCATGACCGATCGCTGGCCGGTGATGCGGATCGCGGCGATGCGTGCCGCCGCAGCCATCGACCAGGACACCTTCCTCATCGTCCTTGCCAGCCTCGATCCGGATCGGCACTGGACCGTGAGGGCGGCGCTGGCGACGCTGCTGGCCACGATGCCGCCGGAGGTGGCGGTTGATCGCCTGCGGTCGATGGCCAATGACGAGGACAAGCGGGTCTGGCCGGCAGCCATGCGTGCGCTCATCCGGTTGAAGGCTCCGGATGTCGAGGCCCTCATTCTCGAGCGACTGAAGGATCCGGACTTCGCGGTCCGGGCGGCGGCGGCGGACCTGATCGGCACGCTGAAGCCGGCGACCGGGCCGGCCGCGCTGCGAGAGGCGTATACCGCGGGCCTGCCCGACGTGACCTACGTAGCACGAGCCGCGGCGCTCGATGCGATCGCGGAGTTCGGCGCGACCGACGCGGTGGGATTGCTGAAGACGGCACTCGAAGATCAGGAGTGGGCGGTGCGCGTGCGTGCCGCCGAGCTGCTCGCCCGCTTCGAGCCGGCGACCGATGTCCAGACGACGATCCGTCCGGTGCCGAATGCCGCGCCGGCGCCGTACGACGATCCGTCGTTGATCGCTCCGGACTACTCGCCGCACGTGTTCATCGAGACGGCGAAGGGGACGATCGAGTTCGAGCTGGCCGTGCTCGATGCGCCGCAGACGAGCCGCAACTTCATGCTGCTTGCCCGCAAGGGCTTCTTCAACGGTCTGGCGATCCACCGCGTGGTGCCGAACTTCGTCATGCAGGACGGCGATTCGCGCGGCGATGGCCAGGGCGGACCCGGCTACACGATCCGGGACGAGCTGAACGAGCGTCCGTTTCTGCGCGGCACGGTCGGCATGGCGCTGTCGTGGAACGACACCGGCGGCAGCCAGTTCTTCATCGCGCACTCACCGCAGCCGCACCTCGATGCGCGGTACACCGTCTTCGGCCACGTGGTGAACGGCATGGACGTGGTCGATCGCATTCAGCAAGGCGACATGATCGATCGCGTGCGTGTGTGGGACGGCCGCGGCTGGCAGTAGGTTGTGGCCGCGCTGGCGCGCGGCGGTGTCAATGCTGAAGCTGAATGACGAATGCTGAATGCATTCGGTCTGCACATTGCCCCTCGACTCGCTTCGCTCGCTCGGGGCAGGCACGTCGACTTGACAGCCCTACAGCAAATGCGTAGTGGCGCCGACAAAAAAGTCGTGCGTTTTTTTGACATTTGCTGCACTTTGTGCTTGACACAGCGTTTTTCTCATCCATAATCTACATCTTGTATGAGGGTGGAGTGCTCAGCCCACCTGTTGTAACCCTCGGTCACCGGTAACGAAGCTGAGCTGCCAGGTTCCAAGGAGGAATTAATGGCGAAGAAGACGGCCAAGAAGAGCGGCGCCAAAAAGGGCGGGAAGAAGCGCTAGAGCCGCCTGCCGGACCGGGGGTGTCGAGAGGTGGCACCCCCTTTTTTTTGGGTCACACATCGCGGCGGTCGGATGCCGCCGCCTAGAAGCGAGAGCGCCGACAACGCGGGCCGGCGCGCCGGGAGGCCGCGGCGCCGCAATGCGGAGAAGCGCTCGCAAACCCACGATGAAGGGGGGGATAACGCATCATGGCAAAGAAGACTGCTAAGAAGAAGGCTGGCGGGGCGAAGAAGGGCGGCAAGAAGCGGTAAGTCGCCTTCCCCGGTTAAAGGGGGCGGCCGTCGCCCCCTGTTTTTTTGTACGTCCGCAAACTCCCAACTCCCAACTCCCAACTCCCAATTCCCAACTCCCAAGGCCCAAGGCCCAATCGGAGGGAGCCAGGGAGCATGAGCACGGTGCACCCGCACCGCACCTTGCCCCGCACGCCGCACCGCACGTAGCACGCCGCACCGCACGTAGCACGTAGCACCCCGCACGTAGCACGTAGCACGTAGCACCCCGCACGCCCGCACCGCACGTAGCACGTAGCACCCCGCACGTCGCACGTCGCACGTCGCACGCCGCGGCGCGTCAGCGCCGCGGACGCTCAGCGCGCGCGAAGGCGGAGCCTGCCTCGCCGTAGCGCGCGGGGGACTTCAACGCGCGCGAAGGCGGGTCAACGCCCTCGTCGCCGCGGACTTCGTATCCGCCGCCGCGCCGAACAGCGTCGACGCGATCCGGTAATACGAGATCGCCTGGTCGCGGCGGCCCGCGCGTTCGTGGAGTCGCGCGGCTTCCAGATAGGCATTGCCGAGGATCGGCGCCGGGCAGTGCCGCCGCTCCCTGATCGTGGTTTCGAACTGGAGGAGCGCGGACGGATCCTGTTTCCGTGCCTGGAGCACGCGTCCGTATCGGTAGCGGGCGACCGGATCGTCGTCATCGAGCGACAGCGAGCGTTCGAGCGCGGCGGCGGCGGCGTCCAGTTGGTTCTGCTCGAGCAGCCGCCATCCGTCGAGTGACAGCCGATAGGCTTCCGATTCCCTGGCGTTCGGCCCGCGCCGCAACCCCGCGGTCGCCGTCTCGCGAACGTCGTACACGTCGCGCGTCGGCGCGATCGCCCGGGCCTGGCGATACGCCTCGATCGCGTCCGCGCGTGCGCCGAGCCGATCGCGAGCCTGCCCGAGCCGCAGATAGGCGAGCGGCAGCGCGCTGTACGGCGCACTCGGCTCGAGCGCGATGATCGCCTCGAGATGCTCGATCGCGTTGTCGGTCAGGTACAGCTCGTCGAGCAGCCGCGCGAGTTCCAGGCGCGACCGGGTCTCGGCGAGGACCGGCAGATTCGATCGATGGTCGCGCGCCGACGCCAGGAGCGCGCGCCACGTGGACAGGCTGGCCATCGTGTCGTGCAGGTACTCGTCCTGGATCTCGCCAATCTGCGCGAGGAAGTGTGGATTGCCCGGATACTGCCGGTGCAGCGCCTCGAGCAGGTGGATTGCGCGGGCCGTCTCCTGCTCGTACCAGAGATAGATGATCGAGAGCTGGTAGTCGGCCTCTCCCTGGAGCAGCTTCCCGCGCGTGCGCGCCCGCACCATCTGTTCGAGCCCTTCCTTCTTGTCGCCGCCGGGGAGGAACAGAAGAAAGCGGAGCATCCGGGCCGCGGCAGGCGCGACCGCCGCGTAGTACTTGTACATCCCCATCCCGAAGTAGGCGTCGTCGAGGCCGGGGTCCAGCTCGGTCGCGGTTTCGAGCGCTTCGAGGATCCGTTTGCCGTCGCGGGCGGCCGAGAGCTTCTGGTCGCGAAGCACGCGCCACTGCACACGCACTGCGTACGCCGCGCCGAGGTAGAACCAGGCTTCGGCGCGCTCCGGCTCACGGACCGTCCAGGCTTCGGTCGAGGCGATCGCGTGTTCGACGGCGGTGGAGAACCGGGGATCCAGGGCGTGGCTGTGCGGATCGAGCTGGATGCGCCACCAGAGGGCGGTGGCAGCAAGCACGTCGCAGGCTTCCGGGGGCGCCGGTCCGCAGGCTTTGGGCAGCTCGGCGTCGACCTGGTCGAAGCGGGCTTCGAGGATGAAGTCGTAGACGCGGACGAGCGCGTCGACTCCCTGAAGCTGCGAGATCGGCCGCGCGGGGCTCGACGCTGCGGCGTGCAGCGTGACGACCGCGCAGACGAGCGCGGTCATCCCTCGCGCGACCCATCTCATGTGATGCTGGTGCGCAGCTGCTGCCGCGCCTGATGGCGCTCGAGGGCGAGTGCGATCAGCCGGTCCAGCAGCTCGGTATACGGCACCCCGCTCGCCTCCCACATCTTCGAGTACATGCTGATCGTCGTGAACCCCGGGATCGTGTTGATCTCGTTGACGTAGATGGCGCCGTCGCGGCGGGAGAGCAGGAAGTCGACGCGGGCCATGCCGGCGCAGTCCACTGCGCGGAATGCCTCGATGGCCATCCGGCGGATCTCGTCGGCGGTGGCGGCCGGCAGGTCGGCGGGGATCACCGTCTCCGACGCGCTGTCGATGTACTTCGCTTCGTAATCGTAGAACTCGCGTGAGGGGATCACTTCCCCCGGCAGCGACGCCTGCGGCTCGTCGTTGCCCAGCACCGCGCACTCGATCTCACGCGCGTCCGGGACCGCGGCCTCGACGATGATGCGGCGATCGAAGGTGCGGGCGAGATCGATCGCCTCGGCCAGGGACGCCGGGTTCCTGGCCTTCGAGATGCCGACGCTCGAGCCCAGGTTCGCCGGCTTGACGAACATCGGGAAGCCAAGCTCGCGCGCGAGGTCGGCGAGGATCGTCTCGCGTCCGGAGTCCCACTCGTGCGCGCGGACGATCGCGTAGCCGCAGACCGGCAGCCGGTGCGCGGCGAACACGACCTTCATCATGCCCTTGTCCATCCCGACCGCCGAGGCCAGCACGCCGGCGCCGACGTACGGCACGTTGGCCAGCTCCAGCAGCCCCTGGATCGTTCCGTCCTCGCCGTACGGCCCGTGCAGCACCGGGAAGATCACGTCCAGATTCAGCCCCGTGACCAGCGCCCGGCTGCCATCGTCGGACAGCGCGCCAGAGGAGCGGTCGATCGAGAGGATGGTCTCGGCGCTCGGATGGGCGACGAGGTGCACCTCGCGCCCCGGACGCGGCGGACGCGCCGGCTCGAGCCGCGCCTGCTCGATGACCTCACCGGCCGACATCGTCGCCGGCGGACGCTCGGCGATGCTCCAGCGGCCGTCCTTCTCGATGCGGATCGGGACCGGTTCGTACCGGTTCCGGTCGAGATGTGCGAACACCGCCGCCGCGGATGCGAGCGAGACTTCGTGCTCGCCCGAACGGCCACCGTAGAGAACACCGACGCGCAATCGCTTCACGACAATCAGAATACAGGAGTGGAGGCGTGAAACTCCGAACTATGAACGCCGAACTAAGAACAGCCGGGGGACTTCGTCCCCCGGACCCCCTTACACGCTTCGCCGGCTCGCTCCGTTCGCGTGGCTCGCTCGCGGTGCTTGCTCGCAGGTGGGTGATTCACGCGCTCTCAGTTCATAGTTCGGCGTTCATTGTTCGGCGTTCATTGTTCGGCGTTCATAGTTCGGTGTTCTTAGTTCGGAGTTCATAGTTCGGAGTTTTTATATGCTGTACGCGTGTCTTCCTTCCAATTCACGCTCGAGGCGACCGACGGGGTCGCGCGGCGGGGGGAGCTGCGGACGCCGCACGGCGTCATCCAGACCCCGGCGTTCATGCCCGTCGGCACGCGCGGGGCCGTGAAGGCGATCACGCACCGTGATCTGCTCGATCTCGACGCCGAGATCATCCTGGGGAACACCTATCACCTGTATCTGAAGCCGGGCGACGATCTCATCGCGAGGATGGGAGGGCTGCACGCGTTCATCGGCTGGCAGCGGCCGATCCTGACCGACAGCGGCGGCTACCAGGTGTTCAGCCTCGCGGGGATGCGCCGGATCAGTGAGGACGGCGCGGAGTTCCGGTCGCACCTCGACGGATCGCTGCACCTGCTCACGCCCGAGAAGGCCACCGACATCCAGGCGCAGCTCGGGTCCGACATCGCCATGGTGCTCGACGAGTGCGTGGCGTCGACCGCCGGCACGGAACCGGTGCGTGACGCGATGCTGCGCTCGGCGCGGTGGGCCGCACGCGCCCGCGCGCGATGGCAGCGCCTGCGCGAGTGCGGCGATCCCGCGGTCCGGATCACGAATCCGGGCCAGGCCCAGTTCGGCATCGTCCAGGGAGGCGTGCACCCGGATCTCAGAACCGAGAGCGTGCAGCGCACGACCGCAATCGGGTTCGAGGCCTACGCGATCGGCGGGTTGAGCGTGGGGGAGCCGCCGGAGGTGATGTACGAGGTCGTCGGCCATACCGCGCCGCAGCTGCCGCAGGACCGTCCGCGGTACCTGATGGGCGCCGGCATGCCGGACGATCTGATCGAGTGCGTGGCGCGCGGCATCGATTTGTTCGACTGTGTGCTGCCGACGCGCAACGCCCGCAACGGGCAGCTGCTGACGTCGACCGGGCCGCTCGTCATCAAGAATGCGCGGTATGCTGAGGATCCGCTGCCACCGGACCCGGCGTGCACCTGCTACACGTGCCGCCATTTTTCGCGTGCGTATTTGCGTCATCTATATGTGGCGGGGGAGATGACGGCAGCGACGCTCAGCACGATCCACAACCTCTACTATTACCTTGACACGATGCGACGGATCAGGGAGGCTATTGTGTTCGGCACGTTTGAACGGCTCCGCCAGGAGTTTCATCAAACCTTCTCCCGCCGACCCCAGCAGTAGGACATGACATTCGAGATGGCCCCGTTGGTAGTTGCCATGACTCCGCCCGGGCAGGCGCAGTCATTGACCGCGTTTTTGCCCCTGGCGCTGGTCCTGATCATTTTTTATGTGCTGATTCTCTTGCCGATGAAGCGCCGGCAGAAGAAAATTCAGGAGTTCCAGGACAGCCTGAAGGTGGGGGACAAGATCGTCACCACCGGAGGTATTTACGGGAAGATCACCCGCGTCACCGACAAGACGCTCCAGGTGGAGATCGCCGATCGCGTCCGCATCGAGGTTTCCAAGGCCGCCGTCGCCGGCTATCAGGGGCAGCCGCCGGTGGTGCAGGATTCGGGTAACGCCTAATCATGATCAAGAATCTTCGTTGGAAAATCGTCACGATCCTCGTCGTGTTCGTCGTCTTCTTCGGGCTCGGCGTCTACCCGATCCTGGCGCAGGTCTACGGCCTGGCGGCGCCGTCGTGGCTGATGAACCATCAGCTCAAGCTCGGCCTCGACCTGAAGGGGGGTGTGCAGCTGGTGCTGCGGGTGCACACCGACGAAGCGCTGCAGATCTTCACCACCACGACGAGCGAGCAGCTGCGTGAGTCGCTGCGGACCGCCGGCGTCAACGTCGGTTCGATCACCCTCGAGACGCCGACCTCCTTCAGGGTGGAGGCCGTTCCTGGCGATCGCGACGCCGAGTTCCGCCGGATTGCCGACGAGCAGGTCTCCGAGAACTACGATCGCAGCTCCAGCGCCGGCGGCAACTACACGTTCAGGATGAAGCCGAACGTGGAGACCGACATGCGGGAGCAGACGGTCGTGCAGGCGCTCGAGACGATCGAACGCCGTGTCAACGAACTCGGCGTCGCCGAACCGACGATCTCCCGCTACGGGCAGACCAATGACGCGATCATGGTGCAGCTGCCCGGCGTGACCGACGTCGATCGCGCCAAGGAGATCATCCGGAACACCGCGCTCCTCGAGTTGAAGCTGGTCGAAGCGGGTCCGGCCCCCTCGCGCGAGGCGCTGCTCCAGGCCTACGGCGGCCAGGTCCCCGAGGGGATGGAGGTCGTTCCGGGCACCGCGTCGGAGTTCTACCTGGTTCGCAAGGTCGCGGCGGTCACCGGCGCCGATCTGCGCGGCGCGCAGCCGACGATCGACGAAAACAATCGCCCGGCCGTCCGCTTCCTGCTCACGTCCGATGGCGCGCGGAAGTTCGGACGGGTGACCGGCGAGAACATCGGCCGCCTGCTGGCCATCATTCTCGACGGCCGCGTGCAGTCGGCTCCTACCATCCAGGGCCGCATTACCGACGAAGGGCGGATCACCGGGAGCTTCACGCGTGACGAGGTCGCGGACCTGTCGCTGGTGCTCCGGTCGGGCGCGTTGCCCGCCCCCATGAGCTATCTGCAGGAGATCGTGGTCGGCCCCAGCCTCGGCGCCGAAGCGGTGCGGGCGGGCGTGCTCGCGTCGCTCGCGGGTCTGGTGATGGTGATCGTCTTCATGCTCGCCTATTACAAGCTGGCCGGCGTGAACGCCATCATCGCCATGGGCATGAACCTGATCATCCTGCTCGGCTTCATGTCGTACCTCGGCGCCGCGATGACGCTGCCGGGGATCGCCGGGTTCATCCTGACGATGGGCATGGGCGTCGACTCGAACGTGCTGATCTTCGAACGCATCAAGGAGGAGCTGGCGGCGCAGCGCGGCGCGCGCGCGGCGATCAACGCGAGCTTCTCGCGCGTCTTCCTGACGCTTCTCGACACGCACGTGACGTCGCTCATCGCGGCGGCGTTCCTGTTCCAGTTCGGCACGGGACCGATCCGCGGCTTCGCGACCACGCTCACGATCGGTCTGCTCACCAACCTGTTCACATCCATCTTCGTTTCGAAGACGCTGTTCGAGATCGGGCTCTCGCGCCAGTCCGCAACGGCGAAGACCATCAGCATCTAGGGCGCCCCCATGCAGATCCTCAAGAATCCGAATTTCGATTTCGTCCGGTGGCGCTGGCACGCGATCACGCTGTCGCTCATCGTGGTCCTCGCCGGCGCGTTCTATATCGCGACCCGCGGCCTGCCGAAGGGGGTCGACTTCGAAGGCGGGACGATCGTCATCCTGCACTTCAACCAGGATCCCGACCTCGCCAGAATCACCAACGCGCTCGGCGGCGATGCCATCGTCCAGCAGTACGGGCCTCCCGAGAACCATGACGTGATGATCCGCGTGACCCGCGTGGGCGAAGAGGAGGGAGCCGACCTCAGCCGCGAGGTGAGCCGGATCGTGACGCAACTCAAGGCCGCCAACGTCGGCAGCTTCGACGAGACCCCGGTCGGCACTGAGATCGTCGGCCCCATCGTTGGCGAGCAGTTGCGGCGCCAGGGGATCCTCGCCACCGTGCTGGCGCTGGCGGGCATCCTGGCGTACATCGCCATCCGCTTCCAGTTCTCGTTCGCGGTCGGCGCGGTCGTCGCGACCATGCACGACCTGCTCGTGTGCGTCGCGTTCCTCGCTTTCTTTCAGTACGACCTGACGCTGAACATCATCGCGGGGCTGCTGACGATCACCGGCTACTCGGTCAACGACACGATCGTCATCTTCGACCGGGTCCGCGAGAACATGCGCGGCATGCGCCGCGACAATCTGACGAACATCGTGAATACCGCCGTGAACCAGACGCTGTCGCGAACCATCATCACCGCGGGCACGACGCTCTTCAGCGTGACGGCGCTGTACCTCTTCGGCGGGGAGGTGCTCGAAGGGTTCGCCTTCACGATGATCATCGGCATCATCAGCGGCACCTACTCGACCGTGTTCATCGCGTCGGCGATCGCGATCATCCTTCAGGGACGCAAGCCGCTGAAGGGGCAGGCTGCGGCGGCGGCCTCTGCCTCGACCCGACCGAGCAAGCGGCGCGCCTCGTAGCGCGCCCGCCGGTTCGCCTGCGTGAGTTTTGCCGCCGCCGTCCTGCTCGGGATCATCCAGGGGCTCACCGAGTTCCTGCCGGTCTCGAGCTCGGCGCACCTGATCCTGGCGCGCGCGTTCTTCGGGTGGGAAATCCCCCCGGAGTTCGGGCTCGCCTTCGACGTGGCGGCGCACGTGGGCACGCTGGCGGCCATCCTCGTCTATTTCCGGGCGGAGATCTTCGGCATGATCCGGTCCCTGCCCGGGGTCTTTTCCACGAATCCCGATCCCTCGGCTACACTAGCGCGTCTCATCGTGGTCGGCACCATCCCGGTCGTGATCGTGGCGCTCGCGTTCAACGACATCATCGAACAGGTCCTCCGCACCCCGGCAGTGGCAGCCGCCGCGCTGGCGGTCGGCGCCGTGATCATGCTGGCGGCGGAACGGGTCCGCACGCCGACCCGGACCGAGGACTCGATCACCTGGTGGGAAACGCTGCTCATCGGCTGCGCCCAGTCGGCCGCGCTGATCCCGGGGATGTCGCGCTCGGGCAGCACGATCTCGATGGGGATGTTCCTCGGCATTCGCCGGGACGCAGCCGCGCGGTTCACGTTTCTGCTCGCGATCCCCGCGATGGTGGCCGCGGCCGCGAAAGAAGCGCTCGAGCTGCGGGAGATGCCGCTGCCACCCGACAGCGGTTCCCTCCTCGTGACCGGCATTGTCGTCTCGGCCGTGACCGGCTACCTCACCATCAAGTTCTTTCTGCGGTACCTGGGGACCAACAGGCTCGACCTCTTCGCCGCCTACCGGCTGGTGCTGGCGGCCGCGACGGTGGTGTGGCTGCTGATGCAGTGATGCGATGATCCAGTGGCTTCGCCGTCGATTTCTCGCCGGGTTCTTCGTCACGGTCCCACTCGTGATCAGCGTGGCGACCTTCGTCTGGATCTTCGGCCTGATCGACGGTCTCGTCAGGCCCTGGTATGCCCGCTGGCTCGGACGCGACGTGCCCGGCCTCGGCATCGTCACGACCGCGCTCCTCGTGCTCCTCGTGGGGGTCCTGGCCACCAACGTCATCGGCAAGCGCGTGCTGCAGCGCGCCGAACGATACCTGCTCATGGTGCCGGTGTTCCGGACCATTTACGCGCCCG
Source organism: Vicinamibacterales bacterium (assembly GCA_036401215.1). GTDB lineage: Bacteria > Acidobacteriota > Vicinamibacteria > Vicinamibacterales > 2-12-FULL-66-21 > JACDCA01. The sequence continues at coordinate 29,024 of DASWVN010000275.1, forward strand.
TCAAACAGCTGGTCGTGGCGTTCTCCCCTGACAACGAGTACGGATTCAAGCGGGTCGTGCTGGTCGAGGACACGGCGCGGGGATTCGTCCTGGGTTTTCTGACCAGGGAATTCACCGTCGAACGCGAGGGCGGGGCCGAGCCGATGATGGCCGTGTACGTGCCGACCAACCATTTGTATCTCGGGGATGTCATTATTTGTCGCCGCGAGAAGGCGTCCTTCCCCGACATTACCGTCGAGCAGGGGGTTCGGATCTTTCTCACGGGCGGGATGGCGCTGGGCGGACGGATGAAGGCGAGACTGGAAAACGATCGTGTGTAGGTGACTTCGGGATCTGAATCATCAGGAGGGCTAGATGGCCAGTGTGTTCCCCGGTGGCCTGCGCGCTGCCGCGTTCGCGATTCTGCTGTGTCTCGTCTCCACGATGGCAGCGGCCCAGCCACCGGCTCCGTCCGCGACTCCTCAGCCGGCGCCGGCGGCGCAGCACGCGGGTGGTGAAGCGAACCTGGTGCTGCCCGACCTCGGGTCCGTCGACTTCCAGGGCATCAACGGCCGCACGCTCCTGCTCGCCGGACTGGGCGTCTGCGTGCTCGGCCTGATCTTCGGCCTGGTCATCTTCAACAACCTGAAGAACCTGCCGGTTCATCGGTCCATGCTCGAGATCTCGGAACTGATCTACGAGACCTGCAAGACCTACCTGGTCACGCAGGGCCGGTTCATCCTGATCCTCTGGGTCTTCATCGGGATCATCAGCGCGGTCTACTTCGGCGGGCTTGCGGCGACGGTCGACCCGGCAACCGGGCAGGTCGTCCATGGCTTCCCGCCGTTCAAGGTGGGCGTGATCCTGCTCTTCAGCCTCATCGGCATCGCGGGCAGCTACGGGGTGGCGTGGTTCGGCATCCGCGTCAACACGTTCGCGAACTCGCGGGCGGCATTCGCCGGGCTCGAAGGACGGCCGTTCCCGATCTACCAGATCCCGCTCAAGGCGGGCATGAGCATCGGCATGCTGCTGATCAGCGTCGAGCTGCTGATCATGCTCTGCATCCTGCTCTTCATTCCGGGCGACTACGCCGGCTCCTGCTTCATCGGCTTTGCCATCGGTGAGTCGCTCGGCGCCGCCGCGCTGCGCATCGCCGGCGGCATCTTCACGAAGATCGCCGACATCGGCGCCGACCTGATGAAGATCGTCTTCAACATCAAGGAAGACGATGCGCGCAACCCGGGCGTGATCGCGGACTGCACGGGAGACAACGCCGGAGACTCGGTCGGACCGAGCGCCGACGGATTCGAGACCTACGGGGTCACCGGCGTCGCCCTGATCGCCTTCATCCTCGTCGCGGTGAGCGACACCACGATGCAGGTGCAGCTGCTCGTGTGGATCTTCGTGATGCGCGTCATGGGCGTCATTGCCTCCGGCGCGTCGTACCTGATCAACGACACCTGGGCGACCGGCCGTTTCAGCCGCGCCGCCACGATGAATTTCGAGACACCCCTCACCACGCTGGTCTGGCTCACGTCGATCGTCTCGGTGTCGCTGACCTATATCGTGTCGTTCTGGTTGATCCGCGACATGGGCGATGGATCGCTCTGGTGGAAGCTGTCCACGGTCATCACCTGCGGAACGCTGGCAGGGGCGATCATCCCGGAGCTGGTGAAGATCTTCACGTCCACCGAGTCGGGCCACACGCGCGAGGTGGTCATCTCCTCGCGTGAAGGCGGCGCGTCGCTGAACGTGCTGTCGGGGCTCGTCGCCGGTAACTTCAGCGCCTACTGGCTGGGGATCGTCATCGTGATCCTCATGGCGATCGCGTACGCGGTGAGCACGCAGTTCGGCCTGGGGGACGCGATGATCGCTCCGGCGGTGTTCGCGTTCGGCCTCGTGGCGTTCGGCTTTCTCGGGATGGGTCCCGTGACCATCGCGGTCGATTCGTACGGCCCGGTCACCGACAACGCCCAGTCCGTCTTCGAGCTGTCGACGATCGAATCGCTGCCCGGCATCACGAGCGAGATCAAGAAGGACTTCGACATGGACGTGAACTTCGAGCGTGCCAAGCACCTGCTCGAGGAGAACGACGGGGCCGGCAACACCTTCAAGGCCACCGCCAAACCGGTCCTGATCGGAACGGCGGTCGTCGGGGCCACCACGATGATCTTTTCGATCATCGTGCTGCTCACGCACCGGCTGGATCCGGCGTATCTGCAGTACCTGTCGGTCCTTCATCCGCCGTTCCTGCTCGGTCTGATCACCGGCGGCGCGATCATCTACTGGTTCACCGGCGCGTCGACGCAGGCGGTCACGACCGGCGCCTACCGGGCCGTGGAGTTCATCAAGGCCAACATCAAGCTCGAAGGCGTCGAGAAGGCGTCGGTCACCGACAGCAAGAAGGTGGTCGAGATCTGCACGCAGTACGCGCAGAAGGGGATGTTCAACATCTTTCTCGCGGTGTTCTTCGCCACGCTTGGATTCGCGTTGCTCGAGCCGTTCTTCTTCGTGGGCTACCTGATCTCGATCGCGCTCTTCGGTCTGTACCAGGCGATCTTCATGGCCAATGCCGGCGGCGCGTGGGACAACGCCCAGAAGATCGTCGAAGTGGAATTGAAGGAGAAAGGCACGCCGCTCCACGCGGCGACGGTCGTCGGCGACACGGTCGGGGATCCGTTCAAGGACACGTCGTCGGTCGCGATGAACCCGGTCATCAAGTTCACCACGTTGTTCGGACTGCTCGCGGTGGAACTGGGCGTGCAGCTGGCGGACCAGTACGGGACGACGCTCACCCTCGTGCTGGCGGGCGCGTTCCTGCTTGCATCGTCCGCCTTCGTTCACCGCTCGTTCTACGGGATGCGCATCCAGTCCCAGCAGCCCGAACGGGTCCCGATGCAGGTCTAAATCCGGGAGCGAAACATCCCGCCCTTGAAAACGGGTCCGGCTCGCTGGTACGATCTTCAATTTTCCGGCCCTTGCGACTGGACCCGCCCTGAGGGTCGAGGGAGACGTTCGAGAAATGATCCTGCTGTATACCGCCCTGGGTGCGGGTGTGCTTGCACTGCTTTTCGCCCTGGTTACCACGCAGCGCGTGCTGCGGGAAGATACCGGGAACGACACCATGCGGCGAATCGCGGTGCTCATCCAGGAGGGGGCGGCCGCCTTCCTGCGCCGTGAGTACACCTTCCTGGCCGCCTTCGTCGCGCTGGTCGCCGTGCTGATCGCCATGTTCGTCGACTCCGACGTGACCGGCAAATTCGCGGCGCTCGGCCTGGTGGAACAGGGGAACCTGACGGGGTTGCCGCGTACCGCCATCGCCTACGTCCTCGGGGCGTTCGCGTCCGCGTCGGCCGGCTACGTCGGGATGTACATCGCAGTGCGGGCCAACGTCCGCACGGCGGCGAAGGCGCGTGAGGGGCTGAATCCGGCGCTGCGCGTGGCGTTCTCGTCCGGCGCCGTCATGGGCATGACCGTCGTCGGTCTGAGCCTGGTGTTCCTGACGGGGCTTTATCTGGTCTTCCAGGACTATCAGCCGCTGACGGGATTTGCCTTCGGGGCCTCCTCGATCGCGCTCTTCGCGCGCGTGGGCGGCGGCATCTACACCAAGGCGGCCGACGTGGGCGCCGACCTGGTCGGCAAGGTCGAAGCCGGGATCCCGGAAGACGATCCGCGCAACCCGGCGACGATCGCCGACAACGTCGGCGACAACGTCGGGGACGTCGCCGGCATGGGGGCCGACCTGTTCGAGTCGTACACGGGAGCGATCGTCGCGACGATGTCGCTGGCGGCGATCGGGATCGTGGGCATGGGGGAAAACGCCGTCCTCCCCGAGGGGACGGCGTCGACCTACGACGCGAGCGCGTTCTCGCTGCCGCTCGGGATCATGGGCATCGGTGCGCTCTGCTCGATCATCGGCACGTTCTTCGTCCGCACGAGCGAGCAGGCCGACATGGGCCGGCTGCTGTGGGCGCTCCGCGCCGGCATCTTCGGCGCCGGCGGCCTCGCGCTGATCGGCACCGCCGCGCTGATCCTGTGGCTGGGGCTCGACTTCAAGTTGTTCTGGGCGGTGCTCGTCGGCCTCGTCGCCGGGCAGATCATCGGCACCGCCACCGAGTACTACACGGCGTACGAGTTCTCGCCGACGCAGCACCTGTCGGCGCAGGCGGTTGCCGG
>DASWVN010000276.1:0-2923 GCA_036401215.1 Vicinamibacterales bacterium
CCTGCCCGACAACAGCGAATCCGTGTTCGACGATCTCGCCGCGTTGAGGTTCGTGAACGCCGCGCGGAACCTGCACGCCTGGAGCCGCGCAACTCGCAAGCCGTTCATCGAGCTGGCCTGGAGGCTGTTCGTTCCGGAACGTCGCCTGCCCGAGTCTGCCGTCGATCTGCTCAGCCCGTCCTTGCGAACGATGCTCGCAGACGCCCCCGTGGTACGAACAGACGACGTCGGCAGGCGGTCGAACCGAACGCTGAGACGGCTCGTGCTCGAGTACGCGCTCGGCAACCGGCTGGACTTCCCATACCGGTCCCCCGACATCGTCTACGCCTACCCCTTCGCCCATCGTCCGCTCGTGGAGTTCGTTCTTGCGATTCCCGGGGAGGAGCTGAGCGCTCCCGGGATTCACCGCGCCTTGATGCGGCGCGCCTTCGGCGGGTTCCTGCCGCCGCGGATCGCGAACCGGACATCGAAAGGCTACTACCCGCCCGCAGCCTTTCGAAGGTTACGGCAGGAAGCCGAGTCGATCGCCGACGTTGGTGAGCTGCACGTCGTGCGGCGCGGCTGGATCGACGCACCGCGGCTACGCGAGGCGCTTCGCACGCTGACCGACGGTGGCGGTGCGACGGGCGGTGACCTTCTTCGCGTGCTGCGCCTCGAGCAGTGGCTTCGCGCGCGTCAGCACGCACCCGCGATCCCACACAGAAAGGAGGTGAACAGCCATGCGGTACTCAGCGCCTGAACTCGTCGTCGTTGGCAGTGCGTCGGTCCTGGTGCTCGGCGGAGACTTCGGAGAGCTCGACAACCCGGGCAGCGAGACGTCGAAACCGATGACCGGCGTCGCGCTCGGTCTCGACTGACGCCAGGGCGGAATCCACAGGGGAAGGAGGTGAACACCATGCGGTACAGCACACCGGAACTCGTCATCGTCGGTACGGCGGCCGGTCTCGTTCAGGGCATCCCGGGCGGGGCGGGCGATAACGACGTGTCCGTGAAGTCGCAGCCGGCCGAGGGCCTGGCGCTCGGTCTCGACGACTGACACGAACAGCGCCCCTCACCCGCGCATGTCGGGTGAGGGGCGCGTCTTTGCGGCAGTCATGCAGCAGGTGCTTCATCTACTGATCGTGGACACGCGATGGTCCCAGGCGCTGGTCGCGCAGTACGGATCGCGATGGCTGCTGCCGATCCTCACCTGCGGCGAACGCGTGCGTGCCGATCCCAAAGCGCTGCTATGGGCCGCGAGCCGCGGCGTTGAATGCGAGATCGTCGGGCAGTGGCTCGGACGCGCTGGACCGTCGGTAACCGACTGGCTCATGGCGATGAGCGCGATTGCGGGATCGCTACGAAGTTGCGCGCAACTCGGCTGGACTCCGCTCGAACAGCTGAATTCCCGCGCGGCGCTCGTCGAGTATCAGGGCTGGGCGCTCGACAAGGTGGTGGAACGCGGCCCGCTGCCGTCGCGGCCTGGTCCGTTCGGCCGGTTTGGTTGGACTGCCGAAGTCAAGAGGTGGATCGAAGCCGTGATCGCGACTCCGGTGAACCGTGTGGTCAGGCAGTTCCGCTCGACACCGAACGAAGTCGTGTTGTGCGCGACGACCGGCGGGGCGAAGGTGTTCTTCAAAGGGATGGGGCGCGGCCGCGAGCTGGAACCGCGACTGACGGCGGCGCTCGCATCGCTGGTTCCGGGCACCTTCGCGTCCACCATCGCACTCGAGGAGCGCGGCGACGGAACCACCTGGTGGCTCACGGAGAACTGTCCTGGCAGGCCGGCGACCGATGCTGCGGCGGTTGCACGCGCGCTGGCAGCGGTGCAGCAGCAGTTGACGAGCGCAGCCGAAACGGCGAGGCACTTGCCGGTGCTGAACCTCGACGCGGCCGTGGCCTGGGGAGCGTCGTTCCTCGACGAAGGCGACGCGGAACTCATGCGTCAGCATGTTCAGCGTGCAGCGTGCGGATCTTCGACGCCGACCTGGATTCCGCTGGACCTGCATCCGACGAACGTGCTCGTCGACGATGCCGGAGCGATGCGGTTCATCGACCTGGATGAGTCGTTCCTCGGTCCTCCGGCGCTCGCCGCGGTGGTGCTTTCAGGCCGATGGCGCGACCGGTCCGTCTACGCGGCGTTCGAGCGCTCATGGGCGCCGTCGCTGCGAGGTGTGGACTGGCCGGCGCTCGAGATGACCGCGACGCTTGTCGACATTTGGCTTGGATGGCGGCGTCTCGAGCGCATCACCGCAACCGGCGAAGTGTCCGGCGCCCTGGAGTTGGCGGCGCCGATCGTGGCCGATCGACTCCGCCGGTGTATTCATCGAATGTAGATTGCCGTCCCGAGCGCAACCGGTCTGTCCCGCAGCTTGACGAATCGCGGATGCGGATTCCACGGTCGGACCTGTTCCCGACGTTCGGCGGCGCTGTCAATGACCTCGAAGACCACCACAGGAGTCCGACCGGCCACGTCCGAAGGCGCGGGCAACTGGTCGAACGCCTCCCGCCAGGCAGCACCCGTGGGACGCGCCGCCGTGGAGATGCGTCGGGTTGGTGCACCCGTCGTGATGATCTCGTCGAGGACGAATCCTCCCCTGGATCTCGGAAATGGGGCCGCGTTGACGGCTGCCACCCAGCGGCCGGGCGCGGGCCGGCGCACCACGAGCCGCTGTGATTCGGCGGCGGGGAAGGCGACATCGTACGAGAAGCATTGTCCCGTCGTGCAGTTGTAGAGGAACAGCTCCACGTTCGCGCTCGTACCGTCGCGGCGAAGGTCCAGGATGAGCGATCCAGCGTCGGGCGGCACGTCGAGGTCGATCACGTTCGAGACGCCGCTTGCGGCGAAGGCGGCCCGATGGGTGCGGCGTGAGCCCTGCCAGGCTTCGATCACTGGTTCGGTCAGCGCCGCGCCACGATTGTGAAGATCCAGCGACACCGTCCG
>DASWVN010000277.1:0-7427 GCA_036401215.1 Vicinamibacterales bacterium
CCGGACGTCAGCACCAGCGACCTGGTGATCGGATCGGCGCTCGGCGGATTGCCCGTGCGTCCGCGCGCGTACACCGAGGACGGACTGACCGGGATCCTCGAGGCGTACGGACGAACGACGGCACAGCTCGAGCCGCTGAACGCCCGGCTCGAGCTACGGCCGATCGAAGGCGGCGACGCGGTCACGAGCGTGGTCGCGGAGCTGCGGGATGTCGAACCGGACGCCGCCGGTGGCGCCAGCCGCAAGGTGACGTTCGTGCTGCCGCTCGCCAACGTGCCGCCCGGCAACTACATCGCGCAGGCGGTGATTTCAGCGCGCGGCGAGATCGTCGCCGAGCGAACGCGGCAGGTCGAGGTGCTGGCCGGTGCCGCGCCGCCGATGCCAAACACTGCCGCGCGCCCAGTCGTGGCGCCAATCGAGATCGCGCGCGGGGACCTCGGCCGCAGATACATCGCCTCGATTGCCGAGCGCGCGAAGAGTACGCCGTTCGCCAATGCCGGCCGTCAGGCAGTCGCAGGACGCTGGGAAGAGGTTCACCTGGCCATGCAGGCCGCGGCCGACCAGACCTCACCCGCCGCCGAGGCGCTGCGCGGTTTCGCCGCGTTCGTGAGGGAGGATTACCGGGCCGCTACGGCGGCGCTTCAGCGTTCCCTCGACGGCGAACAGAATGCGCTGACCGCGTTCTTTCTCGGGTGGGCCCACGACGGCGCCGGCGATGCGCGTGCCGCGATATCGTCGTGGCGCGTGGCCGCGCACCTCGACCCGACACTCGTGTCCGCGCACCTCGCACTGGCGGACGGCTACCTGAAGATCTCGGAGCGCGCGCTCGCCGTCCAGGCCTTGCGCGCCGGGCTGACGGCCCTGCCCGATTCGCCGGAGCTTCAGTCGAGGCTGGAACAGTTGGAATCGATTCGGTGAAATCCGGGGTCCGGGGTCCGGGGTCCGGGGTCCGGGGTCCGGGGTCCGGGGTCCGGGGTCCGGGGTCCGGGGTCCGGGCATCCCTCAGGCGTACGTAGGGCGGGGCTTTACGCCCCGCCATCCAGGGCAGCTTCAATCGTGCAGCCGGAGAAACGAACCATGCGCAATCTCATCGCCGTCGCGGCCTCGCTCCTTCTTCCCGCACTCGCCATCGCGCAGGCGCCGATGCAGGTCGGCTCGCTGACGCTCGGCGAGACGAAACAGATCGGCGACATCGATACCGACAAGATCAAGGGACAGCCGTCGAAGATCGCCTGGTCACCCGATGGCACCGAGATCTACGTCCAGATGATGGAAGGCCAGTTCGGAAAACCCCCGTCGAAGCTCAGACACCTCGTGTTCCGCTCCGATGATGGCAAGCGCCGCGAAGTGAAAGAGGAACCCGAATGGGTCACGGATTACTGGACCGCGAAGAGCGGCCAGGCCTCTCCCGATTCCCCGGCCTTCAAGATCGAACTGAAGACCGAAACGCGTACGCAGAAGACCGTTTCGACCCCGATGGGCGGCGCGCTCGCGCGCGGCGGCGGCGTGGGCCCCGACGGCGGAACGGCCACCACCGGCGACGTGCTCGCGGCCGCGTACAACCAGCAGGCGGTCCCGGTGAACACAATGATGCTGCACGGCCAGATCGTCGGCGAGTACGTCAACTCGGTGATCGTGCCGGGACAGACGTTTGGCTGGGGACCCAAAGGGTCGAAAGTGATCGCCTACTCCGCCCACAACAGCGGACGACTGGTGGTCATGGACGAGCGCGGCAAGCGGCAGGAGTTCGAGGGGACGAGGGATGCGGTTTTCCCCTCGTGGTCGCCGGACGGGAAACAGATCGCCTGGCTCGAGAAGGATGGAAAGAAGAAGTATCTGCTGCGAGTTGCTGCGGTCCGGTGAAACTCCGAACTATGAAACTCCGAACTACGAACTGGAACTTCGAACTATGAACTCCGAACTGCGAACATCGAACTCGAGTTCTTAGTTCATAGTTCATAGTTCGGAGTTCGGAGTTCGGAGTTTCACCGTGCACACACGCATCACCGTCACGCTCGTCGTTCTCTTCTCCTTCGCGTTCGGCGCGCAGCAACAGCCCCAGCCGACGTTCAAGTCGACCGTCCAGGTCGTCGAGGTGGACGTGCGCGTGTTCGACAAGGACGGACGCTTCGTCCGTGACTTGAAGGCCGAAGACTTCGAGCTGATCGAGGACGATGCGCCGCAGAAGATCGAGGCGGTGTTCTTAGTGGAACCTGCCGCAACCAGCGACGCTCCTTCGACGGTATCGTCTCGCGAACCCGTCGCCGCGGCGTCCGATCCGGCGCCGGCGCCGGTTGCGCCGCAGACCTGGATCTTCTTCTTCGACCTCGCTCACCTCACGCCTGGCGGCGGTTTCGATCGTGCGCGGAAGGCGGTCGAGGATTTCGTCCGCGACCGGTTCAAGCAGGGGGACATCGCCGGCATCCTCGCCGGCGACAAGATGATCAACAACCGCCTGACGAGCGTCCGTGAAGAGCTGCTCGGAGCGGTGAAGGAGGTGAAGCCGCGCAACGACAGCCGCACCCGGTTCATCGAGCTTACCCGCGAGTGGCCGCGCTTCATGAACGAGGAGGAAGCGATCCGCATCGCCCGCAACGAACGTGAGTGGATCGCGCGCGCGGTCCAGCGCGCGTGCAGCGACGATCCAGGCCAATGTCAGATGGCCGAGACTGCCGTCATGCAGAAGGGCAGCCGGTTCCGGACCGAGATTCACCAGTCGTCGATGGTGACGATGTCGGCGCTGAACGGGCTGGCGTCCGGGCTGGCGCGGATCCCCGGCCCGAAGACGGTCGTCTTTCTCAGCTACGGCTTCGTGATTCAGGACGTCGCAACGACGCTCCGGTCGGTCGTCGGGCAGATCACGCGCGCAGGGGCCCGCGTCTACGCAATCGACGTGCGCGGCCTCGACCGCGCCGGCCAGCGCAACATCATCGACCAGGGGCTGGTTGACGATCCGGCCGGGCCGTTCCTGCGCACCGATACCGTCGCCGACGGCCCCAACAGCGTCGCGGTCGATACCGGCGGCCTGATGATCCGCAACGAGAACAACATCGGCCGCGCGCTCGACCGCGTCGCCGAGGACGCCGGCCGCTACTACGTGCTCGCCTACCAGCCGGCGAATCCGAACTTCGACGGGAAGTATCGTCCGATCCAGGTGCGCGTGAAGCGTGACGGGCTGCGCGTGCGCGCACGCCGCGGCTATCTCGCGCTGCCTCCCGCCCGCATGACCGTGCCAAAGCCGCTGCCTCCGTCGGCACCGAAGAAGGACGAGGAGGTTCGCACCGCAACCGAATCGGAGCCAGCCGCAACGGCACCTCCTCCGGAGGCTCCAATTCCTCCGGTCGAAACGCTGCCGGCGACAGGAACGGTCGTCGGCGAACCCGCGGATGCTGGGACCTCTGCGGGCGTCCGGCTGCGTCCCGACATCGAAGGACGGGTCAGGGCGTTGTCGGACCGCGAAGGCGGCGCGCGGGACGATCTCGAGAAGCGAGGCTGGGACGCGTACGAACGCGGCGACATCGAAACCGCCGCCGAGCTGCTGTCCAAGGCCGCCGCGGAACCTAGGGCGGAGTTATGGGTCCACTACGCGCTCGGAATGGCGCAGGCGGGGCTGGGACGTCCGGACGATGCGATCCGGTCGTGGGAGGTGGTGCGGAAGGGCGCGCCTGACTTCGAACCGGTCTACATGGACCTGGCCGACACCTACGCCGCGAAGTCCGATCTCAGTGCGGCGCTCGCGATCGTGCGCGACGCGCAGAAGCGCTGGCCCGAGAGCGCCGAAGTGCACAGCGCGATCGGCGTGATCCACGTGCGGCGCGGCGCGCTCGACGAAGGCATCGAGTCGCTGGAGAAGGTCACCGCGCTCACACCCGATGATCCCCTCGCGCACCTGAATCTCGCCAGGGCCTACGCGCTTCGCTTCCACCGCGGACGACGCTACGTGACGAGCCAGCGCCGGTGGATCGCGCCGGAAGGGGATCGGCAGAAGGCGCTTGCCGCGTTCAGTCGCTGTGTCGACCTTGGCGGACCCTACGCGCAACAAGCCAAGAATGAGCTGGCATTGCTGGAGTGGGTGAAGTGAGACGTGTCAATGCTGCCGTTCGTTGCCTGTCAATGCTGAATGCCAAATGCTGAATGTATTGCTTCCCATTCAGCATTCGTCATTCGTCATTCAGCATTGATACGCGTGCTTATTTCATTGAAGCCAGTATCTGCTTCGCGGTCGCGAGCTCAGGCGCATCCGGCGCTGCCATCGAGACGAACTTCTCCAGATCGGCTTTCGCTTCCGCCGTCTTGCCGAGTGAGATGTACGAGATGCCGCGGTAGTAGTAGCCGTCGGCGTTGTCCGGGAAGCGCGTGATCGCCTTGTCGAACCAGGTGACCGCTTCCTGGTGTTTCTTGTCGTTGATCAGGCCGATGCCGATGTTCAGATAGACCGTCGGATCGGTGACCTTCGAGTCGTCGACCGACGACAGGATCTCGCGCGCTTCCTCCTTGGCGCCGGTCTCCATCAACGTCGTCCCGAGCAGCAGCCGCACTTCGATGTTCTCGGGATCCTCGACGGCCGCCTTGCGCAGCTGCTCGATCGCCGCCTCCTTGTTGCCCTCGGCGTAGTAGGTCCGAGCGATGAGCGGACGGAACTGCGTCACCTGCGGATGCTTTGCCGCGAGTTCCTCGTAGATCGCTCGCGCCTCGGCGTACTGCTGCGAGTTCATCTTCGCTGAGGCTTCGGTGAGCTTCGCCTTCAGCTCGACGTTCGGATCCGGCGGCGGCGCGGCCTTTTTCTTCAGCTTGACCTCCATCGGCTTGCGGCCGCCGCCTTCAGAGACCGGCACGGTGAGACGGCGCGTCTCGTACCCTTCCTTGACGAAGTCCACCGCCCACTGGCCGTTCGCGATCCCGCCGACGGCCCAGTCTCCCTTGTCGTTGCTCTTCGACTCGGAGGGACCGCGATTGTCGGACGCCGGCAGCACCGCCTTGACCGTCACCCCGGCGATCGGCTGGCCGGTGTCTTCGTCCACGACCTTGCCGCCCATCCGCCCCATTCCGCGCCAATCCTGCGCGGATGCGATGGCGACGGCAAAGAACGACGCGATCACGAATAAGCCCGTCAGTTTGAGCAATCGTCGAATCATCGGTGAATTATCGCCCATCGCGCATCGGAGCATCCCGCACTCCGCGCTCAAAAGAGAAACGCCGGAGCCGGGTAACCCGGACTCCGGCGCCAACGACTTTACGGCCCAAAGTCTGAAGCCGAAAGCCTGCAGCCTGCTGCGAAGCAGCTAGAACCCGAAACGCAGCCCCAGACGCAGCACGCGCGGATTCATGATTTCCCGCACGTCGTTGCCCGAGGTCACCCGGAGGTTGTACTCGCGGCCGAGGATCGTGCTGGAGTTCAGCGCGTTGAACACGTCGATGTCGACGTTGAATCTCGCGCGGCGCAGGTTGAACTCCTTGCCGACGCGAAGATCCAGCGACGTCACGCTCGGCAAGCGCTGTTCACCGGCTTCGTCGAGCAGGAACACGGTCTTGTTGGTGCCCAGGGGGTCACCGGTGGGAACCAGGTTGCGGAAGTACTGCATTGCGAAGCCCTGGCGGTTGACCATGTTGGCGGCGAGGTTGATCCCCCATGGCGCCTGGTACAGGCCCGTCAGGATGAATTGGTACTTCGGCAGGAGCTGGTAAATGCCGCTCTTGCCGCTGCCGCTGCTCTGGCGAACAACCAGCCCGCCGTCCTGATTCGCGCCCGCCGGGTGCGGAGTCGGATCGCCCATCCCGGCGAGTGAGTCGAAGTATTCCCGGTGATCGTTCGTCGAGAAGCCGAACCGTGCCATCCACCGGTTCGAGAGACGTTTCGTAGCGGCCACCTCGAAGCCGACGAACCGTTGCGAGTAATCGAGCCGGCTCCGATAGATCGTCTGGGCACGGTTTTCGGGCACGCGGCCGGCGATGTAGATCGGCGTGCTGTAGTCGCCGATCGCCGGATGCGATCCGGTCAGCTCGCCAGACTGCACGTAGTCGCGGCCGTCGAGCTCGTTCCGCCGCCAGTTGAAGTTCCCGAAGTGCCGATAGGTGAACGTGCCGCTGATGCCGAAATTCGGCATCAACTCGCGGTCCACACCGATCTGGAACTCGTGCGTCCGCGGCGTGCCGAAGTCGCCGACCCGGTGAATCGAATCGACGTTGCGCGGATTGTCGATGTCGAACCCGTAGTAGTTGCAGTCGCCGGCGATCGCCAGCGCCTCGGTGCATGTGCGGCCCGCGATCTCGGCCGCGTCAACCACGCGGTTCCCGTTCAGGTCGGTCACGTTGTAGAAGTAGACACCGCGGTAGTAGACCGCCGACATGAAGGCGGCCTCCGTGGCGTTCAGCTGCGAGACGAACGAGCCGTAACTCGCACGCGCGATCGTCTTTCGCGCCTCGTCGAGCGCATACGTCACGCCGACGCGCGGGCTGAGCGCGCTGTTGGTGATGACGTTATCCATCGGGTTGGCCGTGAGATCCGGCAACAGGTCGGGAACCAGGGAGCTGCCCTGCTGCGTGGCCCCTGTGATCCCCGCCCCGGCATGATCCCACCGCACGCCCAGGTTCAGCGTCACTCGATCAAAGGTGAGCGTGTCGCCGAGATAGAGGCTCTGGTAGGTTGCGGTGGTCGCCGTGAGATTGTTGGCGACATAGATGTCCGCGATCATGTTCGGGTAGCCATCGTGGGTCGTCAGAACGCCGTTGATGCCACCGTAACCGGGGACGAGCGACGACGAGTCGACGTCGGCGCGGCGCCACGAATACCCGAACTTCACCTCGTGGTTGCCCCGGAAGAGATTGCCGTCGAACGATGCCGTCCACTGCGGGCGCACGGTCTCGTAGTGGGTGTACGACCCGCGGTAGACGCCAGAATCGTCCTGATAGCGCGGCGTGTCGAGGCCGCCCTGCGGCGTCAACTGGAACCCTCCATCCACGTAACCGTAACGGCCCGTGAGGAAGAGGTTGTTCCCCACGACGAGGTTCGCCTCACCCTTGTAAAGCGACGTCGGACCGCTCTGATTGTGCGTCGTCTCGGGTGGACGCGTCGGAGACGCGCTCCGGCCGTATTTGAGCTTGTCGCCCCGGAAGAACGTGAAGCCTCCGCGGAGCGCCGGGGAGATCTGGCCGGTCGCCTTGAACGAGGAGTTCTCGAGGATCGTCTGGTCGGGAGCGCCGGCGAGCGTGATCAGGGTGACGTCGGTCTTGCCATACGCGCCCCACGCCCACAACCGGTCCTTCCAGAGCGGTCCGCCGATCTCGCCGCCGTAGTCCTTGTACAGGTTGATGCGGTTGCCCTTGCCGGTCGCGCCGCCAAGACTGGCCTTCAGGTCGTCGGGCATGTTGTTGGCCTGCATGCCCTCGTCCTCGTAGTAGATGCGGGCCGAGCCGCGCGGCGTGTTGCT
>DASWVN010000278.1:0-37562 GCA_036401215.1 Vicinamibacterales bacterium
TGGATAGAAATCATACGTATCGAGATAGAGATTGGCGTTCCCTCCCAGCGTCTGACGCTGGATACCGAGGAGCATCGCGGTCCGGCTGTCGAAAAGCCCCGGACCCAACTGCCCGGCGGTCGATCCCGCATTACCCGGGCCGTCCGCGTGCACCGTGAACACGCCGAGCGGCGCGGAGTACGTCCCGCTGTGCAACGCGCCATTGGGCAGGAGCAGGTTGAAGGCGATCGACACGAATCCTCCCGCCGCGTGCGCGTAGTCCGCATCGCCGTCCGGACGCAACGAGACGTTCGTCAGCGGACCCGATTCGAGACCGAGCGTTCCCCCCTGGATGGCATATGTCGTCGTCGGAGCAAAGAGCCGGTCATCCAGCGCGTCGTGATACGTACCGCCGGCGATCCGTGCGTACCCGAGTGCCGGCCCAAACTCCAGGTCCATGTAGGAGAAGGCCGAATAGAACTCCAGCGTGACCGGAGCGGCCGCAGCATGCAGCGGCGCTGCGATGATCCCTGCGGTCAGTAGGATGGTGAGCCGATGTGCGGCGAGCATGCGCTTCAGCACGTGACCTCCAGATTCTTCGAAACGCGGACGCCGGGTGACAAAAGGCGGCGCGTTGGGCGACATACCAGTCGACTGTTCGCAGGGCGGCGTCCCGCAAAGCAACATCCGCTCCATCTGATCGTCTGGTCGAGTCGTGACCGGGCGCTACGCGAAGGCTGAGTTGCCGCTGAGCGGGTCGCGCGTGAGAGTCAGAGCCCCAGCCGAACCGCGGCGCCGAACTGGTAGAGGTAGCGGCTTACGCCGAGGGTCCGCGGGAGTCCGCCCTCCATCGGCCGCCGCAGCCAACGTACTCGAGCGGTCGGGGCAAAGGACACCCGATCGGTGATGCGCAGGCTGCCCTCAACGCCTCCGGTGAGTGTCAGGTTCCAATCGGTGAGCTGTTGGTCTGGCAACGGGCTCGTCGGCCGCCCCGGCAGGAAGGGATCAGTGCGCACGCCCGAATGCGTCCTGTAGGTCATCCGTGCGAGCCCGCCTCCGGCCACCAGCGCGAACGAGCGCGACTGACCGACGTACGAACGAACCAGTATGTTGAACAACTGGTCCCGGCTCTGCCCAATGTAGTCCTCCGTCCAGTTGTAGGAAAACTGCTGCCGCTTGCTGATCCCGGTCCCGAGAACCACCTCGCCTTCGAGGTCTGTCGTGGACGACACCTTTCCGGCCACACCGACGGACATTACGATCCCGAGGCCATGTAACGGTCGCGAGTAACGATGGAGTGGCTGCCCCTCGGGCGCGGCCGAGAGCGCCAGCCCGGCATGGACGCTGATGTCACCGTCCTGGGCAGTTGCTCTTGGGGCCGCGGCAAGGAGCATCATCGCTGCACAACCAGCGGCCAGTAGTGATCGACTCATCAGGTGAATCATAGACCGAGCGCCGCATTCCTCAGTGGCGCGTGCGAGCCCAGCCGTGGATAATGGCGCGCATGAAAATGCTCATCGTCGCGCTGACCCTGGGAGCCTGGCTGATTGGCGGCAATGTCCAGGGGCTCTCGCCGGAAGAGATCGCCGCCGCCATCGAGCAGGGCACCGCCGGCAAGACGCTCCAGAAGAAGTGTTCCGCGCGCGGCGACAACGGCATGGACATCGTCGCCATCGGGCCGATCGGGCGCATCATGCAGGCGGCGCGCGAGGCGAAACGCCAGCGGAAGACGTTCACCGCTGCCGACGTCACGCAGGCGATGGCTGCTCCCCTGCTCACCGTGACGGCGATCCGCGATCGAGCGCTGGAGAAGCCCGTCGAGCTGTACCATACGCCCGGCATGCCTGGAGGCTTCGACTACCGGACGTCGCTCGTGATCAAGAGCAAGGCCCCCAGATCCGAGGAGCCGATCGTTCTCGAGCCCGTCGGGCCGATCACCTACGACACGACGCACTCGACGAGCCGACGCGTCGTGCTCGGCGGCGGCTCGGCGCCCGGCAGCGTGCCGCCGCCGCCCGGCAGCGACATGGCGGCGTCGTTCGATCTCGCCGCGTTCAAGGCGATCCCGCACAAGGACGTCGACGTCGTCGCCTTCATGACCGACGCCGGCGAGCACAAGTGCAAGATCAACGAGAAAGATCGCAAGGCGTTGAGATAGGCGCCGTTCGGACCGGCGGGAGCCGCATGCTCGCGTGCCTGACGACGATCCTGCTCGTCGGCGGCGCGGTTCCAGCGCTCCAGGATCGGGCGTCCGATCCGGACGCGGCGCTCCAGGCATTCGTCCATGCCGAACGGCGCGCGCAGCTTCCCGGGCTCGCCGCGGTCGTCGTCCGGAGCGACGGCACGCCGCGCGTCTACGTGAGCGGCGAGCGGCGGATCGGGAAAGGCGACCTGATCGCGGCCGGCGACCGGATGCACCTCGGCTCGTTGACGAAGGCCATCACCGCCACGCTCGTCGGCGCGCTCGCCGAGCAACGGGTGATGACGCTCGAGACGACGATCGGCGAGACGTTTCCCGAGCTGTTGCCGAAGATGCAGGCCGCCTACCGCAAGGTGACGGTCCGTCAGTTGCTGACACACGCTGCCGGGTTGCCGACCTACGGCACGAACATCGCGTTGCTGCCGCTGCTGTCCCTGTCCGGGACTCCGACCGAACAGCGCTACGCCTTCGTCGAGCGCGTGCTCGCCGAGCCACCGCGCTTCGATCCGGGGACGTCGTTCGAATACTCGAATGCGGGGGCGGTCGTCGCGGGTGCGATGGCGGAACGCATCGCCGGCGCGCCGTACCGCGACCTCGTCGAGCGGCTGGTGTTCGCACCAATCGGCGCGCACGTGGCGTTCGGCAACCCCGGCCTCGCGGCGGAGCCACAGCCCTGGGGGCACCGCACGGTCCTCGGCACCGTCATCGAGGTGCCGCCGGCGCAGCCGCTCCACACGTCTCCCCTCGCCATCGAACCAGCCGGCGGCGCATCACCGTCGCTGCCGGACTACGGCCGTTTCGTGCAGCTGCACCTGCGCGGCCTGAGGGGGCGCGATGGCCCCTTGAAGGCGCGAACCATTCAGGAACTGCACGGTCTCGGCCCCGACACGCACACCCGGCGTCCGGCGATGGGCTGGAACCGGATGCCGCGCGAGGGCGGCGACTCGCACGAGCACCGCGGCAGCTACGGCGCCTACGTCGGCTTCGCTACCATTCAGCCCTCCCGCGACGTCGCCGTCGCGGTGTTCACGAACCTGGGCGGCCGTCAGGATCTGCGGGACGTCGTCGCCAGCATCGCACTGCGGATCGCCGCACGGTACTCGACGGACGACAAGGTCGAGTCAGACTTGATGGTGACGGACCGTCGCTGATGGCAGTTCGCTATCGTTCTCGGTTATGCGCAAAAACACTCCAGGCGACCCCCGCGAGGATTGACGCGCCGGCTCCGACCACACCCCATATTCCAATGAAGAGGCCGTCCCAGCTCCTATACTCCGATGGCTCTGTACCCATCACCACGGGCAGCGAGTAGACGCAGGCGGCAATGTTGCCGCGAACACCGGGACCGTCGGCTATCTCGTGCTCATACTGCAAGGATCAGGCTTGATCCTGCTCAACGGCCTCGCGGTGCCTGCGTACCGCGCCGATCGCGAGAAGGTATCGGGATTCAAGGCCAGCCTGCGGCGCCGGTTGTTCCGGCCGAAGCGAATCGGCGGCCTGCCCCACTGATCCCGGGCGCATACAACTTCGTCAGCGGGGGCCCCACGATTGTGCGGGCTGGCGCCGCATCGGGCGTGCTGGCGGGCGGTTTCTCCCGGAGCGGGACTTGCACCTTCTGCGCCGACACCAACATGCTCAGGGCGCTCATCCTGTTGCCGGCCCTCGTGACGCTCGCGGCGGGACAGTCAGGGTCTGGAGCCCCCAGCAACCCGCTCCCGGTCAGGGAGGTTACCCGCCGGCCCGACATCACGGAACTCGACATGTCGTTCGGGTTCCAGGAGCCCGGTATCTATCACGCGCTCACGGTCCACTTCGCCAGGATCGACGGGCAACCCACACGAGGCGTCCGCTACGGGGTCGACGCGTCGTTCAGCGGTCTCGACGCGGTCCGCTCGCTCTGGTTCGAGATGGTCGACGAGCGCGACGGGTTCATGGAACGGGTCCCGATGGTCCCGGATGACACGACGCCGCTCGACTCCGGCCAGTTCGTGGGGATGCTCACCGTCCCCAGCGAAACCTTCCGCATCGTCGTTCGCGGCATCACGCACACCGGCCTGCGCTTCCACGGCGGCGATCGACAGCTGTTCCGGCCGGTGCGGACGCCGCCGCGCTCACCGCTCGAGGGCATGGACTCGATGCCTCTACCGGCTGCCCAGCGTGACCTGCTGCGGAAGGAACTCGAAGCAAGGCTGACGGAGGCTGTCGCGGCGCGCGAACGGCGAGTCGCCGCGAACCCTGACGGCACGATAACGGTCCCGCAGACGCGCGTAACGGCCGTGGAGTACGCGCCGTACCTGTCACCTTCAGGACGCCTGCTCGGCCTCACGATCACGTATTCCATCGAAGTGGAACCGGGCGGACGTTACAATCCTTCGCTGCGCGTCGTGCCGGAGGACCCGGCATCTGGAGGCGCGGGCCGGGATGCGATGCGTCCTCTTTCGGCCAGCATCACACCGCGCCCGCACCTGTATTACGAACCGGAACACGAGGCGGACGAGATCCCCGGCCTTCTCCTGTCGGACGCGCTTTACCAATCGGGCACTCGCTACCGCTTCGCCGTACAGCTCGTCCCCGGGTTTGTCGCCCTTCGCCAGGACAGGGTCACGCGGTGTCTGACGCTCACTCACCTGAAGAGCCGTTATCACGGAGACGTCCGCTACCTGCAGATGATCGCGAACCGCGGCCCCTCGACCTATCGCGTGTACATCGGTCGGAATGCCTTCGAAGGACGCATCGACGGCTTCGCCGGTGAGGGATCGCTGTATCAGAACTGGGTGGACGAGGGCACACTGCCCTGCCCGGAGCCACAGGCGCCACGGCCGTGACGATGCGCACCCCGCCGCGGACCATTGGCCTGCTGCAGCTCACGATGGCGCTCGCAATGAGCGCAGCGGCTGTTGGCACGGCAGTGCAGGGCGTCCGCCCCGGGTTCTACACCATAGGTTCGTTCAGCGGCTCCAGCCTGGGCGACGATGCGGCAATCTGGGAGGCCACCAGATCGCGTATGCGGCCGCGGGCTGGGAGCGTTATTCTGGGGCAGCAAAGGTCGCGAGGACGCGGGTATGACGGTCGAGCAGTTCTTTGCGCAGTATGCGGCGTTGTCGATGAGTCTTGCCGCAGGCAGCGCAGCGGCAACCTCTCACCGGTCCACTAGCCTCCGCTCGATCCGTTTGGAACCCCCATCAACTCCACCTGCATGCCTCCAGTCGATGTCGAGAAGGGATGCCCTTCCGAATCGACGCCCGACACCTGGTAGCTCCAAATCACCGTTTCACCGGAGGTGACGCTGAAATCCAGAGCATGCGACTGCGTCAGCGATGCGCCTGGCGACAGGTGAAGGGACACATTGGTCGATTGCGAGAGGCCGAGCCTGAGCGTCAGCCCCTGTTCCGTGTGATGAGTCTTCGTGATGGTCGCCGTGAACTGCGTGACGTGAACGCCCGTGTCCTTGGCTGACAGCGTGACGTCCGCGGCAATGCGGAAGATGGAAATGTTGCCGTCGCTGTCGACGAACGTCGCCCTGAGAGGAACGGACTCCACCTGCAAGGCAACAGGCACTGCTCGTGTCGGGGCGGGGGCCGTCGGCGTTGGCGCGCCTCCCCCGCAACCCGCGAGGACCAGTAGCCCGACGGCGACCGAGCGTCTTCCGGAGGACCCAGTCAGTGCTGCCAACAGAAGTTCCTCTCTCCGCGTATGTGCTTCGGCGTTTTCTCCGGGCCGTCGCCGGGCGTGCTCCTCGTGGCGCGGCTCGCCGCGTCGGCGGCTGGTGGTGTGTCCGGCGGCGCGGGGCCATTCTCGACGTTCGCGGAGGATGACGTCAAATGGAGGCACGGTGCCGTTGCGTCGTCAGGGGGTCTGACCGGTATGATGCGTCCGGCGTGGTGGCGGCCGCTGCCTGCGCGGAGACGGCATGAACCGGCTTATCGATTCTGTTCGCACGATCTTCCAGCCCCGGGCTGCGCGACAGCGGAAGCTGGCCGCATCACGGCCACCCCTGACCCGCGATGAGTTCGTCGCCGCGACGGTCGCGCGCGGCGGTGATGCTGAAGCGGCGGGGTTCATATGGAGCCATCTCGAAGCGTGGGGCCTGGAGAGCGGCTTCTCACCCCATCCCGACGACGACCTTGACTCGAGCTATGGCATCGCCGAGGAAGAACGCGACGAGGATCTTGTGGGGAACCTGCTGGCCAGTCTCTCGGTTCCCTTGCCGACGTCAGACAGGCTGCGGGAGTTCGAGCCCGTGGATACACTGCTCGACGTTGCACGCCTGGCGCATCAGCTGCGTGCCATGCGCTAAGGAGACCCTTTGGGACTGATAGACGAGTTCCTCATCGACAGTCTGCTCGGAGGGCTTGGGCCTTCGAGCAATAGAGGCGTGCTGGTCCTCGTTGCGCTGTTCGGCATCGGGCTGACCTGCGCATCGGGTTGGTGCCTGGCGCGAGGGATAGATCCCCTTCACGGTCCCGAGTGGGCCTTCGGACTGCTCGTGGTGGCTGTCGTCGGCGCGCCGATCGCTCTCTTCTCGTGCGTCATCGTGGGCGCCCGGAATCCGGAGGAGCGCGGAGTCGCCACCGTCGCTGTCATCGCCAATGCCGCCGCCGTCCTTACAGCTATTGCAGCCGTCGTCCGCAACTGATGCTCCGTAGTCGACTCGCCTGTCCAGCACACGGCGATCGTACGACGATGTAGGTCGCCGACCGCCGCGGTTCATGGCCGAGTCGCGCAGAGTGGCTACGCGGCGTGTCGGGGAATGCGTTCGAGTTCTGCCCCGAGCGCCTGTTCCGCGTGCCAGACGTCAAAAGCCTGCTGCATTCCGAGCCACAGCGCGGGTCCATTACCGGCCCACTTCCCGAGCCGAACGGCCATCTCCGGCGTCACGGGCGCCCTGCCCGCCAGGATTCGGTGCAGGAGCTGTCGTGACACGCCGAGTTCGCGGGCTGCCTGCGAGACGTTCATCCGCAACGCTGGCAGCACGTCCTCACGCAGAATCTCTCCGGGATGGGTCGGTTCCCGCTTCAATGGCTGCCGGACAGGGAGCCCCTTCGTCGTCTTCGTTCTCGCCATCGTCGTCCGTAACTGGTTAGCGGGTGATGTTACTGCAGGCGGCTGAGTGGTGACGAGGGGACTGGCGTCGGCGCGTGCAGCAGGTCGACGAGGATGTCGCGCGGCTGGAGGTCGCGCAGGCGTGCGGTCTGAATCACACTGGTCAAGATCTCCTGGGTCTGCGCGCCGCGGGCGAACGATTCCCGCCCGACACCTTGCGATTGACCACCGCGGGCCTGATCGCCTGCTCGGCCCGCCAGTTGGGTGGCGTCGAGCGAGAGATCAAACAGGAAGCCGAACAGCGCCGGGAGTTCGGTGGTCAGATGCTTGGCGAACCGCTGACAGTCCGGGCCGAGGCCCGGCGTATCGAGCAGGGTCAGGAGTCGCGTGATCAGATGGCCCCGCGCCACGGCGACGCCATGCGCGGTGATCGTGCCGGCGCGGAAGCGGTCGCGCACGGCGAGGGCCTCCTGCAAGACGTCGTGCACCGCCTGGGGCCAGGGGCTGTGCGGATGCGCCTCGGCCACATCGTGGCTGCGTCGCAGCAGGTGCGCCAGGCACGTCTGGTGAGGGGCCTGAGCGAACTGCCGGTACGGGGCCCAGCCATCGCGCACGAGCACCCCGGCATAGTCGGCCCCGAGGACGGCCGCCGCCTCGGGGAAGCCACGCCCCGCCTGAATCGCGTAGACGACGGTCTCGGGGGTCGCAAACGCCCAGAGCCACCACAACTCGCCGGCGACCTTCCAACTCGTTTCGTCAGGACTGACGACCGGACTCCCGCGGATCTGATCGCGCAGGGTCCGATAGGTCGGCGCCGCATGCCGCGCGGCGCGATGAAGCGCGTGGGTCACGGCACTGGGTCGCACCGTCAGACCGAACCAGTCACGCACCAGCGTCGCGATTTTTGGCGTGCGACAGCCCGAGCTGTTTATTGAGCACTACGATCAGGGCGACGGCCTGGGGCCCGAGATGGGTGCTGGCCGCCCCGAGCGCGTCGGTGGTCTGCAGCGGATGCCGCCCCTGGACGCGACGCCCACAGGTGCGGCACCGGCCGACGTGCACGTCGAAGCGGCGCACGTGGGGACGCACGATCGGCAGATCCTCCTGGACCTGCGACGCGACACGCGTCTCGGCGATGTCGCCGTGGCACTGGGGACACGCCGGCGGGAGAGGGACATCGATGATCTCGTCGACGTGCGGTGGCGGCAAGCGATGCGCATGACACCCGTGCTGGCGCCCCGCCCGTCGGCCAGCGGTCCGCGGCTGCGCCATCGGCGCGCCCTTGGAGAACGGCGCGGCCTGCCGCTTGCCCGCGCGCTGCGCGGCCGCCAACGCCTGCGTCAAACGCTCAATCTCGCGGCGCAACCGATCGCGCTCGCGCTCCATGCGCGCGATCTCGTTCCGCAAGCGCTCGCCGCGCTCGCGCAACTGCTCATTCTCCTGCCGCAGGCGCTCCAGCTCCGGCTCGCGGGGCACCTTCGAGGGACGGGGCTGTCGGCGTGCACTCACGCCACCGTTATGCCAGAATCCCCACCAAAGTACAAGTGAAACCCGCTAACCAGTTACCGTCGTCCTTCCGTTCAGCGGCGGCACCATCAGCAGACCGACGCCGGTCAACGCCACGATGAAGGTACCCACCAGCCAGGCGAGGCCCGCGCCCCGCTGCCGTTTATACCAAAGCCCCACAGGGCCGAGGATGAGGCCGAGCATGAAGGCGCGGAAGTTGTCGCCTGACGGCTTCTGTGTCAGCGCCACCTGCGGCTGCGCGGATGCGATGTAAGCGTGCTGTTCCGGGGTCAGCGCGGCGACCGCGGCCTCGCGCTGCCCGGGCGTCATCCGCTCGAGACGCTTCGCGTAGATGGCCGACTGTGCCCCCGGCGAGTCGAGGCGTTCACCGCAATGCTTATCTCGGCGCACTTCCCCCTACGCTGGAGCCTTCAACACTATTCATCAGGAGGTTCGATGGCCGAACAACAATTCAAACCCGGTGATCTCGTGCGGCTGAAATCCGGCGGTCCCGGCATGACCGTCGTTAAGTTCGGGAAATTCACCTGCGGGGAGGCGTACAAATGCCGGTGGTTCGATGACAAGAACAGCCTTGTGGAGGACACCTTCACCGAGGCCGAATTGGAACTCCTGTCGCAGCGCAGAGCGGGTCCCAGCATCCGATACGCGACGATTCGAAAGGGCGTCTAACCTTCGTGAAATGGCTCACACATCGAAATCTCCCCATTATCGCAAGGAGTTCGCCACATGGCTCGAGTGCTACACCGCTGCGCTCACCGGTGTGCTGTCAGCATCCGGTCGAGAGCCGGACAAGGAATGGCTGGTCGACTGGTGCGCTGATGTAGCCGACCTGTCCCTTGAAGTTATCAACGCGAGGCGCCGTCGCCGAGGGATCGAAGGTCGATGATACGTAAGGCCCCATGACGGAGCGATATTCGCCAGGACGTCGACCCGCCAGACCGGCGTCGTGTCGACCGGCAGCGTTCGGTGTCCGGCCTTATTGGACACGCGCGGGAATACCCCGAGCGCAAAGGAGAGACGGTCGACACGGCGACGAGCGCAGCGGTGCCAACGTCGGGGCCCTCGCCTCACGCTTGCGTATAGGCCCTAGCGGCGGTCCCAACGCTGATCAGAAGGTTTGGATGAAGCGCGGCTCGGGCTCGAAGAAATTCAGGACGGCGGGCAGCCTTTGCTCGCGAGTGTGAGCTCGCTGGCCTGCCAACCGAAGCTCGCTCACATGTCAGGCGTGCGAAGGTTGGCGTCCCCAGCGGGATTCGAACCCGCGTTACCGCCTTGAAAGGGCGGCGTCCTAGGCCTCTGGACGATGGGGACCCTGGTGTGTGGGCCGGCGCGTGGCCGGAACAACCGATCATAGCAGGGGCGCACGAGATCCGCCAAACATCGGGTGCGCTCGATCAACTCCTCGAGTTTGCGCTCCGCTGACCCGCCAGGACGAAACAGGCAGCCCTATTCGATGACGATGCGCCCGCGGTACGCGTCCACTTGATCGTCGTGGTCGTGGAAGCCGCACACGCCGGGGAGATGGAGCGTGCCGGTATCGCGGCTCTGACCGGGCTGCAGCAGGCCGATCCGGTTCAGCGGCGGGCAGTCCGAATGGAGGTTGACGGGATCCGACACGATCGTGTGCGAACGGGAATCGTTATTCACGAAGCGGACGTGGTTCCACGCCTTGATCCGCGTCTCCTTCGGTGAGATCCCGTCGGCCGTGATCGTAATGGTTGCCTGGGCCTCTCCGGGCGCCGATGGACTCGATCCGCAGAACGACAACAGCGGCACGACGAGGACCAGCGCGCACGCGCGTCCGGTGCGCGCGCGCCTCATCCTGCTGAGCGCCCCAGATGCGGCGACAGCAACCCGACCTCTACCCATCGGGTTAGCTTAGCCCGCCGCGCGATCCTCCGCGCGCGCCTTGCCGCGACGCCGGCGCGCGATCGCGCTCCCGACCAGCCCGGTCCCGATCAGCACGATCGTGGTCGGTTCCGGAACGAGCGAGATGTCAGCCTGGAGTTCGGTGGTCGCGTTCGCCGCGAGAGTGGGCGGTTTGCTCTCGAAGGCGACACCCGCCCACGGCGATGGATCGGCGTCCGGCGCGACGTCGAAGTTGTAGTCGCCGACCTGCTGGAACAGCGTGGTTCCGCCTCCGGGGCCGAACTCCCAGCGGATCACCTCGCGGCCGCTTTCGCGCAGGCGGAACTGAAAGATCGACAGCTCAGGGTTGGCCAGGTTGACCGGAAAGGTGAACCCCGGCGTCATCGTCACCGTGAAGTGCCCCAGCGCCACCCGGCGCTGCTCCTCGTTGGTCGCAAGATAGGTCGTGGTCAGGCCGGTGAAGGTGACCGTCGCGGTGCCGGCCGGGGTGTCAAAGGTGATCTGGTTCGTGCGGTTTCCCGAGAAGCACGGACCCCATTCTATGCAGTGGAACGTCCCAGAAGTGGCAATGGTGACCGGGACCTCGAAGGGTTCGGCGCGTACATCGAGCGGAACCAGAAGCGCGCAGATCGCCAGTATGCCCGTTCCGACGGCTGATCGCATGGCAGTCCTCCTGCCGAGACGGATGGTCCGGCGAGGGACCACGAGCAAGCCGCGCACCAGCGCGCGCGCAGCCGGGACGGCGGGAGGCGGCGCCGTTCGTCAGCTCAAAGCGCGTCGCGCCGGCCGCGGAAGTTCGGGCCGGAGGGCACTTCCGCGAGGATGGCCTGTGCGGCCTGCTCGACGGTCAACAGAGCCGTATCGACGACGAGCCGCTCCCGGTCCCAGGGATGGTATTCACGGGCCAGCACCTGCTGCCAGGTGGGGAGCGTGTGATCCGGGAGATCCCCCTTCCGGCTCTCGATCCGGCGCCGGTGTTCGTCGACATCCGAACAGACCACCTCGACGTCGAGACTCGGCACGCCCGCGCGCGTCGCGACCGCCCGCCACTCGTCACGGGTCAGCCCCCACGGATTCACGCTGTCGGCCACCACGATCTGGCCGAGCCGCAGGTTGTCTTCGGCAACGGCATACGCGACGCGGTAGCCCTGGTCGCGCACGTCGATCCCCGCGCCGCGCAACGCCTGTTCGATCGAATCCACCCGGACATGGGTCGCAACCATGGTCCACACGATCTCGCGCGCGATCGTGGTCTTCCCCACTCCCGGCAGCCCGCTCAGGATGATCAGCACGGAACCTTATCTGTGCCATCCATCGTAGCCCTGTTTACGTCAAAGTAGGCGAACAGCGAGGGAGACAGATGGCGTGGTGGAACCGTAACCGTCAGGATCGCGAGTCAGAAGCCT
Organism: Vicinamibacterales bacterium; assembly: GCA_036401215.1. Classification (GTDB taxonomy): domain Bacteria; phylum Acidobacteriota; class Vicinamibacteria; order Vicinamibacterales; family 2-12-FULL-66-21; genus JACDCA01. Next base: position 12,025 of record DASWVN010000278.1, read on the forward strand.
CCAGCCCGGTGCCCGAGGACGTGGTGATGCGGCTGGAGCGGGTCACGAAGATTTTCAAGGGGGATGCGGACGAACCGGCGTATGCGCTGCGCGACGTGACGGTCGACATCCGGCGCGGAGACTACGTCTGCGTGTCGGGGCCCTCCGGCTGCGGCAAGTCATCGCTCCTCAACGTTCTCGCTCTGCTCGACACGCCGACCTCGGGCCGCTACTGGCTGAACGGCCGACCGACCGACCGGATGACGCCGGCGGAACGGGCCCGCGCGCGGACGATCGACATCGGGCTGATCTTTCAATCCTTCAACCTCATTGGCGACATGACGGTCTACGAGAACGTCGAGTACCCGCTGACGCTGCGGGCCGCGAGCGCCGCGGAACGCAAGGCCACCGTCGAGTCGGCACTCACCCGCGTCGGCATGCTGGCCAGGGCGAGAATGCGTCCGGGCTCGCTCTCGGGCGGGCACCAGCAGCTCGTGGCCATCGCCCGCGCGATCGCTGGCCGCCCATCCGTGCTCCTCGCCGACGAACCAACCGGCAATCTCGATTCGAAGAGCGGCGAAGCGCTGATGGACATGCTGCGCGAGCTGCACGCCGATGGCGCGACCCTGTGCATCGCCACACACGATCCACGCTGGATCGCGCAGGCGCCGAAGCACCTGTATCTCTTCGATGGACAGGTCACGCCGGAGTCCACGGTCCAACGCGCGTGACGATCGGTCGAATCGAGGTTCACGAGAAAATCCTGCGGACGGGTCCACGGATGAGATAAAGTTTTCCGCCGGCGGGTGCTGCAACGGCCGGGCAGATAGGTGTGTGCCCGGACGACCCGCGTTCCCCAGGGGAGGTCATGACCGAGGACCTGATTCCGCCAGAAACCTATCGGCTGCTCGTGGAGGAGTCGCTGGTGGGTGTGTACCTGATCCAGGATGGACGGCTGATGTACGCCAACCGGAGGCTGGGCGAGCTGTTCGGCTACACGCGCGAGGAGATGATCGCACTCCCCTCCGTGCTCGAGGTCATCGCCAAGTCGCACCGCGACATCGTCCGCGAAACGATCCGCAAGCGGCTCGATGGCGAGATCAACGAGATCGAATATCAAGTGCGTGGCGTGCGCAAGGACGGCAAGTTCATTCACCTCGACGTCCGCAGCGTGCGCGCCGAGCACAACGGACGCCCCGCCGTCATCGGCACGATGGTGGACATCACCGCGCGCAAGCAATTCGAGGAGGCGCTGCGGACGCTGGCGCTCGTGGACGAACTGACCGGCCTCTACAACCGGCGCGGATTCGTGACGCTCGCCGAACGTCAGCTGAGCCTGGCGCGCCGCAAGCGCCAGCCCCTCGTGCTGATTGCCGCCGACGTCGACGACCTGAAGGGGATCAACGACCAATTCGGCCATGCGGCCGGCGACCAGGCGCTCGTCGCGGCCGCGGCGATCCTCAAACAGACCTATCGCGAAGCCGACATCGTGGCGAGGCTTGGCGGCGACGAGTTCACCGTCTTTCCCCTGGAAGCGGCGCGTGACAGCACGTCGCTCCTCGTCGATCGCCTCCAGACGAACCTCCGGAAGTTCAACGAGCAGTCGCGCCGCGAGTTCACGCTGTCGATGAGCACCGGCGTCGCGCTGCTCGAAGGCGAGCTGTCGAAGGACGTCCAGCAACTGCTCTCGGAAGCCGACAGCCAGCTCTATCAGCAGAAGCGTGAACGCGGCCGCCTCCCCCGTCAGGCCACGGTCCCCGTGCCGTTCTGGGCCGCGGGGCGTGAGTAAAGCCACAGAAGAGACACAGGGGAATACGGACGGAAGGCTGGCCACAGAAGAAACACAGGGGAAACACGGACGGAAGGCTGGCCACAGAGGAAACACAGGGGAAACACAGGGGAAACACAGGGAAAACATGGACGGTCCGGACCCCGGCCCCCCGGACCGCGCCCCCCCCGGGACCGCGCACCGCGCACTTCCGGACCGCGCACCCCCGGACCGCGCCCCCCCGGACCGCGCACCGCGGACCGCGCACCGCACACCTCCGGACCGCGCACCTCCGGACCGCGCACCGCGGACCGCGCACCGCGCACCTCCGGACCGCGCCCCCCCGGACCGCGCACCGCGGACCGCGGACCGCGGTCACCAGCGTCGCATTCGCCAGCGGCGCCACAGAAGAACACAGGGGCAACACGGAAGAAGCACGGGAACGCAGTACACTGCCGTCGTGAGCCGGCGTGCGGTGTTCATCGATCGTGACGGGACCCTGATCGAGGAGGCTGGGTATTTGAGCAGCCTCGAGCGTCTCGTGTTTTTCCCTTACACCGTGGACGCCGTCCGGCAGATCCACCGCGCCGGCTTCGCGGTCGTCGTCATTACCAACCAGGCCGGGATCGCGCGCGGCATCGTGACGGAAGACTTCGTGGCCGCGGCGCACGGGCATATCTCCGCGCGGGTCGAGGCAGGAGGCGGACGCATCGACGCCTACTACTACTGCCCCCACCATCCCGATGGCGTCGTCGAGTCTCTGCGGATCGCCTGCCAGTGCCGCAAGCCGCAGCCGGGACTGATCCGTCAGGCTGCCGAAGATCTCGGGATCGATCTGGCGGCATCGTTCACCATCGGCGACCGGTGGCACGATGTGCAGGCCGGACAGGCCGCGGGCACGCGCACGATTCTCGTCCGGACGGGATATGGGCGCCGCGAGGAGGAGAAGGCGCCGGAAGGGATCAGCGCCGCCGCGATCGTCGACAACCTTGCGGCTGCCGCCGCGGTGATCCTGAGCGCATCGCGTTCCGGCGCGGCATAAAGCCGCGCCCTACGTACTTACGGCGCGTCCCGGCGCGGCATGAAGCCGCGCCCTACGTACGGGACATCGCGTTCTAGCGCCCCATAAAGGGGCGCCCTACGTACGGTAAGCCGCGCCCTGCGTAGGTGTACGTAGGGCGCCCCCTTTACGGGGCGCCATCCGGAGTTCAGTGTTTCGCTGAGAACGATTTGAACGCGGTGATGCTGTCGCGCTTCGTGTAGAAGCCGACGCGGCCCGAGACGGGTGCCGGCAGCGTGCTCTCGATCCGCAGCGTGTCGTTCACGATGGCGGTCACGCGCGTGCCGCGGACCTCGACGCGCAGGTCGTGCCAGGTGTCGAGCGGCAGCTGCAGATGGTCGGTGCCGTCGACGAGACGACGGCGCGCGCCGTTCTCGAATCGCCAGAGCGCCACGTTGCCGTCCTTGGTGTTGTAACGCGCGTAATAGTACTCACCTGCGGGCGTGAGGCCGAAGGCAATGCCGGCGATCTGATCCGACTCCCCGCCGACCATCTTGAACTTCACTGAAAGGACCCCGTCGGTGAAGTTCGTGACGCCGCGGACGGCTGCGATCGGATAGGGGGTATCAGCCTTCTCGGTCTTCCACTTTCGCGCGTCGGCCACGATGACGGCTTCGTTGTGCTCGGACACGGTTTCCCAGTAGCCGATCATCGGGTCGACAGCCAGGGCCGGCCGCTGGGCCAGCGCCAGCGCCGGAAGCCCGACGATCAGCGCGACGGCCGCCGCTGCCTTCCGCTGCTGCTGCTCCTGAATGAGCCGCCGCCTCCGCTTCCCTCTCAGCGGCACCCAGATCATCCAGATCCCGCTCAGCCAGAGCAACAGAAGCACGATCCCGGCCGGAAGGAAGAGGCCCAGCTTGGTCCAGTCGTCCGCGAAGAAGGATCCGTCGTGGATCGACTCGATGAGATCCGACCGGCGATATGCGGTCTGCATCACGGCGCCGGTGCCGAGATCGACCTGCACCTCCCACCGGCTGAACAGCGTGACCTTCGCCACCCCACGACCGGGACGAATATCCAGGCGGTCCACGTCATCCCAGCCGGTGACACCAAGTGACGGCACCGACTGCAAAGCCGTCATGATCTGCTCGAACTCGACCGCGGGAACCTTGCTGGTTCCGCGCTGCTCGGGCGGCTGGACCCAGTCCACCTGCTTCTTCATCTGCAGCAGGATGCCGCTGCAGATGATGACGAGGACGGGGACGGCGGCGATGAAACTGGCCCAGTAGTGGACCTTGCGATTGGCGACGTTGAAATGCACGGAGATGCTCTCGGAGTAGACCCTGATTGCCTGATTACTACCAGCCGCCGTATTTGCACGGAATGGTTTACGATAGACGCCGGTCGCTCCGCGATGCGCTACTACGTCCTGCTCGTGCTCGTCCCTTGTGCTGCGTACGCGGCGGCCAGCCTCGTGGCGACGCTGGTGTCTGCAGTGACGTGGCCCTGGGTGCGCCGCAGGGTTGAAGGGATGACGCCGAGCCGCCGCGCGCACGCGTTGGCGGCCGTCCGGCTGGCGCCGGTTGCCGCTGGTCTCGCGTTCACGGCCGTGCTCACCGGCGCGTTTCTGCGCTTTGAACCGTTGGATACGACGGAAACGCCGGGCCTGTTTCTCACCGCTGCCGCGTCCCTGACCTTCGTGTTGACCGGTATCGGATTCGCGCGGGCCGCGCGGGCGATCCTCGCAAGTGCGCGGTGCCGGCGCCTGCTGCAGCTCGCCGGCAACCGCATCGTTCGTCACGACGGCACTCCCGTGTGGCTCCTCGACACGCCGTATCCGGTCGCGGCGGTCACGGGGCTGTTCCGTCCGCGCCTGCTGCTCTCCGCGCGCATCATCGAGGAGTGCACGGCGAGCGAGCTGGACGCCATCGTGCGGCACGAGCGCGCGCACGTGCGGCGCGGCGACAACCTGGCGCGCGCCGCGATCCTCTACCTGCCGAACCCGCTGGCCCTCACACCCGCCGGCCGCGAAATGCAGCACGCATGGGCGGCGGCCGCGGAGGAGGCTGCCGACGACGACGCGGCGGGAGATGCGGTGGATGAACGGACGGTTCTCGCGTCAGCCCTCCTCCGGGTGGCGCGGATGGCCACGGCTCCCCCGCCCGACTGGGTGCCGGCTCTCACGTTCTACGAAGGCAGCAATCTCGAGAACCGGGTGCGGCGGCTGCTCGACGGACGGCACCGGCGAAACGGCGTCCCCGTTGGCGGCGTGCTGCTCTCGCTTCTCCTGCTCGCCGGCTGCGGCTTCGCGCTCACCGACGGCGCCGCGCGGCACGTCCACGTGTGGATGGAAGTTGCAGTCCAGCACGTTCCCTGACTTCCACACTGACGCACGCCGACGACACATCCCCTGTAGCTGACGACACTCGCCACGAGGTGATCATCGTCGGGGCCGGCGCCGCAGGTCTCGCGACCGCGATTTTTACCGGCCGCTCCTCGCGGGCCCGTGTGCTTCTCGTGGACGGCGCCGCGCGTCCGGGCGCGAAGATCGTCGTCAGCGGCGGATCCCGCTGCAACGTCACCAACGCCGTTGTCACCGAGCACGACTATTGGGGCGGCCGGCGGACGATCATCCGCCGCGTGCTCGCCCGCCTTCCGGTCGCGCAGACGATCAGGTTCTTCGAAGAGATCGGCGTCCCGCTCAAAGAGGAACCGGGCGGCAAGCTCTTTCCGCAATCCGATCGTTCGCGCGACGTCCTCGACGGGCTGCTCGCCGCCGTCCGCGATGCGGATGTGACGCTGAGCGCGGCCACGCGTGTTCTCGAGGTCACGCGCGAGCCGGACGGCTTCTGCGTGCATACCTCCCGTGGACCGCTGCGCGCGACGGCCGTCGTGATGGCAACGGGAGGCCTGTCGCTGCCCAGGAGCGGCAGCGACGGCGCCGGGCTCGCCATCGCCGCCCGGCTCGGGCACACGATCGTGCCGACGACCCCGGCGCTCGCGCCGCTCCTTCTGCGCGGCGGATTCAACGCCTCGGTGTCGGGCGTCTCGCAGGACGTGGACCTCGCGCTGCGCGTCGACGATCGGATCGTCGACCGCATTGCCGGCGCGATGCTGTGGACGCACTTCGGCATCAGCGGGCCAGCCGCGCTCGACCTGTCACGCCACGTGCTGCGTGCGCGCCTCGCCGGCCGCCGCGTACTCGTGACGGCCAACTTCCAGCCCGGTCAGACGTTCGAACAGGTCGATGCGTCGTGGGCCCGGTTCGCGACGTCGCGGCCGAAGCTGACGCTGGAGAAGGCGCTCGGGGACGTGCTTCCGGCGTCCGTCGCCGCCGCCCTGCTGCTGCACCTCGCGCTGGATGGCGGGATGCGGCTGGCGGAACTGACGCGGGCCGCGCGTCGCGCGCTGGCGCACGCGCTCACAGAACTGCCGATCGATATCACGGACAGCCGCGGCTACAACTACGCCGAGGCGACCGCCGGCGGCGTGGCGCTCGACGAGATCGATCCCGCCACGATGGAATCACGCCGCTGTCCGGGGTTGTATCTGGTCGGTGAGATGCTGGACGTCGATGGGCGCCTCGGCGGATTCAACTTCCAGTGGGCCTGGTCCAGCGCAAAGACCGCCGCTGAGGGCCTGACGCAGCGCTTCGGTCCGCGTTCGCGCGGTTGAAAGGGGCTACTTCTTACGGAGCTGCCGGCGCTTGTCGCGGACCATGGCCTCGAGCTTCTCGAGCAGGTCCGCTCCTCCGTCCTGAGCGCTGACGGAGTCCACGAGATTCGAGAGGACCGGGGCGGCGCCGTCGCGCGACTGGAGAAGCCCGGCGAGGAGGCTGCTGGCGATCTGCGCCTGCAACTGGGGACGGGTGACGGCCGCGGAATAGAAGAACGCGCGGCCCGACTGCCGCCGGAGCAGGACGCCCTTCTTGTACAGCCGATCGAGCGTCGTCATCACCGTCGTGTACGCGATCGACCGGTGCAGACGCGCCTGGACGTCGCGGACGGCAAGATCCTCCTCGCGCCAGAGCACGTCCATGACCTCCCGCTCGAGCGTGCCGAGCGCGGTTTCGACGGGATCACCGGCGGCTCCAGACCAGTGTCCGCCGAGGAGCTTTCTGAGCACGTCAAAAGTATCCGGACTGTGCGCCCACCTTGTCAAACGACGCGTCGCTGAGCTGGCAACGCGGCAGGCTCGGTCGACTCCTCGCGCGGTTCCACGCGTCCTTCCTCTCGCTCGTCCCAGACGTCGGCCTCGACGATGGCGCGGACTGTCGGGCTGTTGCGGGCTTCCCTGACCAGCTCGGAGCGGGGATCGGAGAAGCCCCACTCGCGGACGTCGATCGTGAAGCTGAATCGCGAGATCATCGGCCCGCGCGTGAAGTCGGCGTCCTCCTCCCCGCGCGCGAACTCCCGTCGCGCGTTCTCGAGCAGCGTCTCAGGCACCCACGCCGGGATGTTCGCTTTGTAGCCGGGATACACATACGCAAACATCAGCACCTGCGACAGCAGCAGCGGCCAGTTCTGGCCGACACGATCGACGAGCCTGTGCCAATCGAGCGTGTCGCCGACACAGAGCATCAGGTGCACGATGTCGGACATGTCGTGGCGGTGACGCTCGCTGATGAACAGCCGGTGCCAGATCAACTCTTCCGGCGGCGCGATGCGAACGGGTGTCGCGGCGAGAATCCCCGGCCGGCTGTACTCGATCCACCCCTTGTCGATGAACGAGATGCCGTTGCCCATCCCGTAGATCAGATCGACGAAGTACTCGCCGGAGGTCGCCTTGGCGAGCCAGTGCTCGTCTTCGAGGCGGGTCACGAATCCGGCGTCGCGCAAGGCGCGCGCCGCCGCGACGACCTGCGACGGCTCGAAGAACAGGTCGAGGTCCTTGGTCTTTCGATAGATGCCGGTGTGTTCGTAGATCGCGTACGCGCCGGCGACGACGTAGCGGACACCGGCCGCGTTCAGCGCGCCCAGCGCACGTCTATAGATTTCCCGCTCGTCGTCCGGTATCCAGAAGTCGCCATGGGTGAGCGATTTGCGTTCTTCGGGCGTGAGCCGGCGCGGGCGGCGTCCTTTGGGTGTCGGCACTCTCGAACCTCGTCAGCGGATCGCCGCCAGCAGGGGTCCCGTCACTCAACCCTCGCACTCTCCGTCGGCAGGCTTCACGCTGGTGACTTTCAGTCTCTGAATGCTGAGCTGTGCTCCGGTCTGCACCGTTGGCGTCGGCTCGCTTCCGGCGGTGCCCGTTGCGTTCTCCGCCGGCTTCGGCGCCTCGCGGACGGCAATCTGCGCCTGCTTGTCGACGATGCCGGTGACCTGGATCCGCTCGCCGATGTGGTCCTGAAGATTGACGCCCGGATCGCCGGTGAGGTGATAGGTCACGGGCTTCGTGCCGTCTTCGGCTCGCGACGTCGTGAGCACAAAGGTGTCGGCTGCATCGCCGGCTCTCAGGCAACCGGTGACCATCGCAGGCCTCTCTGTTTCAGACGTCGATTGTGATTGTGCGGCCGCCGGCGGGACTTCCGGTTCCTCCCGTCCACACCCCGCGGCGGACGCCGTCACCAGGATGAACCCGCTCAGGACCAGATGTGACGTAACGCGCATGAGATCCCTCACCCCCGGGCCGGACCATCGATCCGGCCACTGAAAGGACCGACATGGCGCGTCGGTCGCTCGCACTAGGTGTTGCAGGATGCAGGCCAGTTTTCCGGTCCGGCTGGGTGTGAGGCTCGACCGGCCTCGCCGCTCAGATCTCGAGCTTGCGACCGACGAAGAACGGACCGAGGCGATCGAGATAGAGCGACGTCTGCTGGGTCTTGCGCATGGACTGCACGACCGCCGAGAGCGGGAACAGCTCCTTGCCGATCAGCGCGATGACGAAGTCATTGTCGCTGCGGTCCAGACCGTGGCAGGCCAGCCGGATGTCGTGCGCGAGGTCTCCGGCGCCGAACGCCATGCCGATGGCGCCGTGCTCGGCGAGGATCTTTCGTTGTTCGTCCGGGGACAAACGCGCGAAGGCGCCGCTTCTCCTCAGCGGATACCACACCGCCCATCGCCACTCGGGATTCAGCACCGTTCGCCGCGGGCGCTCGATCAGCGTCTCATTCAGATCCGGTTCGTAACCGAGCGAGTAGGTGCGGCCGAACATCGTCAGCTCGGGTTTCTGGACGAGCGACGCGCACACGGGGCTCCGGAGGACGGGACGCAGGGAATCGAGGAAGGTGTTCGGATCGCGCGAGATGCCGAGCACGGCAATGCCGGTCGGATCGTTGAGATCCTCGTAGATGACGGTTTCGACCGGCAGCGGCGTCAGCGCTTCGGCGACGGCTCGCGTGTCGGTGCACCCGCCGAAAACGAGCAACTGCATGTAGAGGCGTTCGTCGGAACGCTGGGGCTGCCCTCCTTTCAGTCCCCCCTTTTCGCTCAGGTCCGGTGGTTCGATCGATCCGCGCTTGGGTTGCTCAGCCATTGATGGACGTTCAAGGATTCGGTAAATTGTGATGGTCGGACTGGCCTGAAGGTCAGGCGTACAACCCTATGACTACCACGGATCCCCGCAAGGCGGCTGTCGGCCGCGTTCAGGAACTCATCGCGCTCGTCAAACAACAGCCCGCCGGCGAGGCGCAGGCGGAGCTGCTCGAGGAATGCGAGGCGCTTGCCCGCGCCATCGACGCGTTCCACATGGAAGGCATTCGCTTCCGCGCCTACAACGTCGACCGGCTGCTCCACAAAGGGGACGTTCCCCTGCCGCCGGAGGCGGGCGAGGCGTTCACGCAGATGCGGCAGCACCTCGAGGCTGCCGGTTTCCATACCCGCTCGCACAAGGCCCCTGTGTAAAGCCGTCTGGTACAATCGATCCATCCCCGATGAAAATCAAAACCCTGTCGGATACGGCTGCGCTCGACGCCGCCATAGCCGAGTCGCGCCAGCGGCCGGTCGTGATCTTCAAACACAGCCGCACGTGCGGCATCAGCTGCGAGGCCTACGACGAGCTGCAGGCCTTTCTCGCCCAGTCACCGGTCGACGCGTCCTACAACGTAATCACGGTCCAGAGCCACCGGAACGTATCCGATGAGGCCGAGGTGCGCCTCGGCGTGCGCCATCAGACTCCTCAGGTGATCCTGCTCAAGGACGGCGCCCCCGTCTGGAACGCCTCGCACTTCCGTATCACGGCAGACGCGCTCAGCCGCGTCCTTTTGCCGCAGAAGAAACACTGAGAATCAGGCTGGCGACATCGTCCGCGGGCTCCAGGCTATGGAGAGTCGGGACGTTCGGGTCCGGCGACTCCAGGCCCTCGCGGTTGAACCAGATCGCGGGAATGCCGGCATGGCAGGCGCCCTCGATGTCGTTGACCCAGGAATCGCCGATCATTACGGCTTCCTCGGCTCTCACTCCGGCGCGGTCCAGGGCCATGGCGAAGATGCCAGGATCTGGTTTCGCGACGCCCGCTTCCTCCGAGACCACCAGAACGTCGACGTAGCGGTCCAGACCGCAGTCGCGCATCTTCGCCTGCTGCTCTTTCAGCAGGTTGTTCGACACGACGACGACCTGCGCGTGGCGGCCAACGGCCTTCAGTAGTGGAATGGCGCCTTCGACCGGGGCGCGAGCCTCGATGTAGTGATCGCGATACGCGTGCGCGGTGCGGACGGAGAGGTCGTCATCGGCCGCTATCCCGACCCGCTCGTAGAGCCGTCTGAACCGCTCGATCCGGGCGGCGTCGAGATCCAGCCGTCCGGCGAGCACTTCGAGGTGCAGTTCCTCGAGGATCCCGGCATGCGCGGCTTCCAGGCGCGAATCGTCCACGGCATCGAAGCAGGCGTGCATCCGGCGGACGCCCGCCAGCGCAGACCGCGAGCAGTGGCGATGGTCGAAGAGGGTGTCGTCGAGATCGAAGAGAACGGCGCGAACCACTCCCTCAATTATAGAGAGGGCGAATGGTAAACTTGAGTTCGTGCCAGCGGTCGTCATTGCAGCCTCGAACATGATTACCCCGCTTCGCGAGCAGCTCGCGAACGAGGGGGAACTGATTACGTTTTCGGATTCAGAACCGATCCAGGCGCTCCAGGCCATCCTCGAGCGTCGTCCCGAGTTGATCGTGCTCGAGCGGCTCTTCGCGGCCACACCGCGAGGCGCGGCGTTGATCAATCGGATCAAGAGCGACCCGGCGCTGGCTCACGCCGAGATCAGGGTCATGTCGCACACGGGCGACTACACGCGCCAGCTCACCGCGCCGCGTGCGGGCGCACCCGTTGCCGCGGGCGTGCCGGAGCTGAAGGCCGCGGCGCCGGCGCCACCCGTCGAGGTGATGCCGACACCGGCTGCCGAAGTGATCCGTGCGGTCGATTGGCACGGCACCCGCCGCGCGCCGCGCGTGCGTGTGAAGAAGGGTGTCGAGATCCAGCTGGATGGAAACGCCGTGACGCTGGTCGATGTCTCGTCGGTGGGCGCGCAGGTCCTCTCGGCGGCGGTCCTTCGTCCCAATCAGAAGGTCCGCATCACCATCCCGAAAGGCACGGGATCCGTCCGCTATCGCGCCTCGATCGCGTGGGCCAAGTTCGAACTCCGCAAACCGCCCGCCGCGCCGGTCTATCGCGCCGGTATCGAGTTCCTCGACGCGGATCCCGCCGTGGTCACCGAATTCGCCAAGGCGCACAAGGAATAACTACCAACTCCCAAACTGCCAACTCCCAAACTGCCAACTCCCAAACTACCAACTCCCAACTTCCAATTCCCAACTTCCAAGAGATTTGATCGTTGGTACCTTGGGAGTTGGACGTTTGGAAGTTGGGCCTTCGGCGCGCGCGCCGGCGCGCGCCTCAGCGTGCGAACCACTTCGCGGCGATCGAATCGTCCCTGATGATCGTGTCTTCGCGCGCGGAGCCGGTGGAGATAATCGCCGCCGGCACGCCGGTGATCTCTTCGAGACGCGCGATGTACGCCCTGGCTTCCTTCGGCAGATCGTCGAATTTCCGGACGCCCGCCGTCGGCGTCGTCCACCCCTGGATGGTTTCGTAGACCGGTTCGCACATCGACAGCTGCGCGTGATCCCCGGGCATCTCGGTCATTGTCGATCCCTTGCAGCGATAGGCCGTGCACACCTGGAGTTCGGCGATGCCGTCGAGGACGTCGAGCTTCGTGAGCGCGATCGCGTCGAGACCGTTCACGCGCGCCGCATAGCGCGTTGCGACGGCGTCGTACCAGCCGCAGCGGCGAGGCCGTCCGGTGACCGCGCCGAATTCCTGGCCGCTCTCACGCAGCCGGTCCCCCATTTCGCCGAACAGTTCCGTCGGCAGCGCCCCCTCGCCGACGCGCGTCGTATACGCTTTCGCGACCCCCATGACGCCGTCGATCGCGCGCGGCGGGATGCCGAGCCCGGTGCAGACGCCGCCGATCGTCGCATTCGAGGACGTGACGTACGGATACGTGCCGTGATCGATGTCGAGGAGCGTGCCCTGCGCCCCCTCGAACATGATCGATCGGCCCGCGGACCGCGCCCTCGCGAGAAAGAGCGAGACGTCGGTGACCCACGGCTTCATCCGTGCCCACGCCTGACGCAGTTGTTCGAGCACGTGATCGGCGTCCATCGTGGACTCGGGAATGATGCGGTTGCGGGCGGCCACGTTGTGCTGGACGGCGCTGGCGAGCGCGTCCATGTTCGCGAGATCGCCAACCCGCACGCCGCGGCGGGCAATCTTGTCCTCGTACGCGGGGCCGATCCCGCGCGTCGTCGTCCCGATCTTGCGTTCGCCGCGGCGGGCTTCGCTCAACAGGTCCAGCTCGCGGTGATACGGCAGGATCAGGTGCGCCTTGTCGCTGATGATCAGGCGGTCTCCGATCGTGATGCCGGCCGCCTCGACCTCGTCGATCTCCGAGAACAGCGCCTGGGGATCGATGACGACGCCGTTGCCGATGACGCAGCTGATGCCGTCGTGGAGAATTCCTGACGGCAGCAGACGCAGAATGAACTTGCGGCCGTTGGCGTACACCGTGTGCCCGGCGTTGTGGCCCCCCTGGTACCGCGCCACGATCGAGAAGTTCGGCGTCAGCAGATCGACGATCTTGCCTTTGCCCTCGTCACCCCACTGTGCCCCGAGCACCGCAATGTTCATAACCGCAGTATTCTACCTTCACACGACATGCTTGACCTTGATGGTTCCTCCTTGACGCTCGACCAGCTCGCCGCGATCGCCGACGGCGCGCTCGAAGTCGGGCTCGCGCGCGATGCGGCCGCACGCGTCGACGCGGCGCGCGCGGTGATCGATGACAAAGCGGCGGGTGACACGCCGGTGTACGGCGTCAACACCGGATTCGGCGCTCTCGCGGAGACCGCGATTCCCCGCGATCAGCTCGGCGCGCTGCAACTCAACCTGTTGCGGAGCCACGCCGCCGGCGTCGGCGATCCGCTTCCGGTTCGATCGGTCCGGGCATCGATGGCGCTGCGGGCGAACGTCCTCGCGCGCGGGTTTTCGGGGATTCGCCGCCGCACGCTCGATCTGCTGCTCGCGATGCTGAATCGCCGCGTGCACCCGATCGTGCCGAGCCGCGGATCCGTTGGCGCGAGCGGCGATCTCGCGCCGCTTGCCCATCTCGCGCTCGTGCTCGTCGGCGAAGGCTTCGCCACGGTGAACGGGTCCGCGCCGATGCCCGGTCTCGACGCGCTCCGCGCGGCGGGCCTCTCCCCCATCACCCTGGAATCGAAGGAAGGGCTCGCGCTGATCAACGGCACGCAGCCGTCCACCGCCGCGGCCGCGCTGGCGACGATCGGCGCGCTGCACCTGGCGCGGGCGGCCGATGTCGCGGCCGCGCTCTCGATCGACGGGCTTCGCGGCTCGATGCGTCCCTTCGATCCCCGGATTCACGACGCGCGTCCGCACACGGGCCAGCGGGTCTCGGCCGCCAACATTCTGGCCCTGCTTCAGGGGAGCGGCATCAACGCGTCGCACGTGAACTGCGGCCGCGTGCAGGACGCCTACTCGCTGCGCTGCGCGGCACAGGTCCACGGCGCGGCGCGCGATGCCATCGGATTCGCGCGGCAGACGGTTGAAACCGAGGCCAATTCCGCCACCGACAACCCGATGGTGTTCGCCGAGGAACGCGAGATCGTGTCGGGCGGGAACTTTCACGGCGCGCCGGTCGCGATCGCCGCGGACCTGCTCGCCATCGCGGTGACCCAGTTCGCCACGATCAGCGAGCGCCGCTCGGATCGGCTCGTCAATCCGGCGCTCAGCGACCTTCCGCCGTTCCTGACGACGGCCAGCGGGCTGCAGTCGGGGTACATGATCGCGCAGGTGACGGCGGCCGCTCTCGCGTCGGAGTTGAAAACACTCGCGCATCCTGCCAGTGTGGACACGATCCCGACGTCGGCGAACAGAGAGGATCACGTCAGCATGAGCATGGGCGCGGCGCTGAAGGCGCAGCGCGCGGTGACCCACGCGGCGCACGTCCTCGCCGTCGAGATTTTGTGCGCATGCCAGGCGATCGACCTGCTCGCGCCGCTGAAGACGTCAACGCCGCTCGCACACGTGCACGCGTTCGTGCGATCGTTTGCTCCGGTGTTGACCGACGATCGTCCGCCGGCGCCCGATATCGACGCGATTGCGGCGAGAATTCTCGATGGCTCGTTCGTGAGCGCATCGGGGATGGAAGTCAAGTGAGAAATTTTGTAGTTTCAATTTGACAACGGCTCCGTACGTTTTTAGATTTCTAACCTCGTTTCCAAATCGTTGCACCGAAGGTCCATGAGCATCCTCAGTCGTCACGTCAGCGCGCCTCGCGGCACCACACGCACCTGCAAGGGGTGGGCGCAGGAAGCGGCGATGCGGATGTTGATGAACAATCTCGACCCTGCCGTCGCCGAACGTCCCGACGACCTCATCGTCTACGGCGGTTCGGGCCGCGCGGCGCGGAGCTGGGAAGCCTTCGACGCGATCGTCTCCACGCTGAAACGGCTCGAGCACGACGAAACGCTCGTCGTGCAGTCGGGAAAGCCCGTCGGCGTCTTTCGCACGCATCCCTGGGCCCCGCGCGTGATCATCGCCAATGCCCTGCTCGTGCCGGCGTGGGCCAACTGGGACACCTTCAGGGACCTCGAAGACCGCGGTCTGACGATGTACGGGCAGATGACTGCGGGCAGCTGGATCTACATCGGCACGCAGGGCATCCTTCAGGGCACCTACGAAACGCTGGCCGAACTCGCACGGCGGCATTTCGGCGGATCGCTGACCGGCCGGCTCGTCGTCACCGCCGGCCTCGGCGGTATGGGGGGCGCGCAGCCGCTCGCCATCACCATGAACGGCGGCGTTGCGCTCGTCGTCGAAATCGATCCGTCGCGCATCGAACGGCGCCTCGCGACCCGGTACGTCGACGAACGCACCGATTCGCTCGACGATGCGCTTGCGCGCGCGGCGCGGTACCGTGCGGACGGCACGGCACGCTCGATTGCGCTCCAGGCGAATGCGGCCGACGTGTTGCCGGAACTGGTTCGTCGGAGTATCGTGCCTGACGTGTTGACCGATCAGACGTCCGCGCACGACGCGCTCACCGGTTACGTGCCGCAGGGGTTCTCGCTGAGCGACGCGGATGCGCTTCGCGCGTCGGACCCCGCCGGCTACATCCGCCGGGCGATCGAATCCATGGCGGTCCACGTCCGCGCGATGCTCGAGTTGCAGCAGCGCGGCGCCGTCACCTTCGATTACGGCAACAATATTCGCGCGCAGGCCGAGAAGGGCGGCGTCACCAACGCCTTCGACATCCCCGGGTTCGTGCCGGAGTACATCCGTCCCCTCTTCTGCGAAGGCAAGGGGCCGTTCCGGTGGGCGGCGCTCTCCGGCGATCCGGCCGATATCGCCGCCACCGATCGGCTCGCGCTCGAAATGTTCGCGCACGACGAGGCGCTGTGCCGCTGGATCCGTCTCGCCGGTGAGCGCGTCGCGTTCCAGGGGCTGCCCGCGCGCATTTTCTGGCTGGGATACGGCGAGCGCGCGAAATTCGGGCTCGCGCTCAACGATCTGGTGCGGCGCGGCGAGGTATCCGCGCCGATCGTCATCGGCCGCGACCACCTCGACACGGGATCGGTCGCGTCGCCCAATCGTGAAACCGAGGGCATGCGCGACGGCAGCGACGCCATCGCCGACTGGCCCGTGCTGAATGCCCTCCTCAATGCGTCGTCCGGCGCCACCTGGGTGTCGGTGCATCACGGCGGCGGCGTCGGGATCGGCTATTCGCTTCATGCCGGCATGGTGGTCGTGGCCGACGGGACGCGCGAAGCCGACGAGAAGCTCGAACGTGTCCTCACCTGCGACCCCGGTCTCGGGATCGTCCGCCACGCCGACGCCGGCTATCCCGAGGCGATCGACGCGGCGCGGCGCCACGGGATCGACATGCCCTCTCTGAAAGGCCAGGCCGGCCAATGATGATCCCGGAACGTCCGGCGCTCGAGAAACGCGTGCTTGCGGCCCTGGACGGCAGCGCATCGGGCGCGCCGCGCATCCCGGTGCTCATCGGCGGTTGTGGATCCGGGAAGACGTCGCTCCTGCTCCGTCTCCGGGACCTGATCGGGCGTTCGCACGCCCAGTACGTGGACGTCGAGCGGATCGCGACCACGCCGGAACGTTTTTTCCAATCGCTGCGCGAGGCGAGCCCGTTCCCGGCGCATGCGTACGCGCAGAACCTGCCTGACGGCGGCGCGCGCGAAGCGTTCGACGCCGCGCTCGCGTTTCTCGACACCTCGCGGCCGGGCGGCAACGCGCCGGCAACGTTCCTGCTCGACGAGTTCCTGGAACTGCGGACCTTCGAGAGCTTCCCCGGGCTGCGTACGGTGCTCAAGGACCTGATCGGGGCGCTGTCGTCGAGCGGCAACCGGTTCGTGCTGACGAGCCGATTCGTCGCGCGCGCACACCGGCTGCTGCGGGATGCGCCCGCCCAGTTCGAAATCATCCACGTCGCGCCGCTGTCGCCGGCGGAGATCCGCTCCACGATCGCGTCGCGCAACGCACGCGAGGATGACGATCCCCGGCGCGACGACCTGGCGAGGATGGTGCACGCGCTCTCGGGCGGACGTCCGGCCTACGCGCGGATGATCGGGGATGCCGCGACCGCGATGTCGACGCGCGGCGCCGCGGATCCGGTCGGCGCGCTCGCCTCGCTCCTCGCGCCTGGCGGCGCGCTCGCCGCCGCGTGCCGCTTCTCGTACGAACTGCGCCTCCACCGTGCGCGCGGCTACGGCGCCCTCAAGGCGATCCTCGATGTGCTCGCACAGGAGGAACCGCTCACGCTGACCGAGATCGCGCTCCGTTTGCGCCGCACGCCCGGATCCACGAAGGACTACCTCTCGTGGCTCGAGGACGTCGACCTCATCGTGTCGCGCCGCAAGCGCTACAGCTTTGCCGACCCGATGCTTCGTCTCTGGGTACGGTTGCACTGCCGTCCGAGCATACCGACCGAAGAGGAACTCGCGCACGAGATCCACGCCTACGTGCTGGAACATCTCCCCGCCGACGAACCCGCGCTCGCCATGGCCGGCACACCCGAGCCTGCCGGCGAGAAGTCCTGGGGCATCATCGAGATCGACTGAGAAACGCCCAACTTCCAACTTCCAAACTCCAAAATTCCAAACTCCAAAATTCCAAACTCCAAAGCGAAACGTTTGGAACTTGGAGCTTGGGAGTTGGTAGTTGGGCGCTTGGAACTTCGGCGTTTGGATCACGCGCCAGGATTCAGCGTCGCCAGTGCCGCTTTCGCGGCAGCTTGCGCCGCTTCCTTCTTGCTCCGCCCTTCTGCGCGGGCGATCACCTCTCCGCCGACGAGGATCTCGACTTCGAAGTTCCGTCGGTGTGCGGGACCGGCTTCAGCGGCGAGTCGATAGGTTGGAAGGCCGCGGCCGGCGCGCTGGAGCCACTCCTGGAGCGCTGATTTGTAGTCTTCCGTGAAGGCGGCCTGGACGCCGCTGCGTTTCGCTTCCTCGATCAGGTCTCTGAACTGCCGCTGGATGAATCCCTGGGCGGGAACGATGCCGCCGTCGAGATAGATGGCGGCGATGAGCGCTTCGTAGCAGTCCGCGATGATCGCGGACTTGCGGCGTCCGCCGGTCTTCTCCTCGCCGCGCCCGAGGATCAGGAACTCGCCGAGCCCGAGGCGCTCGCCCAGCCTGGCGAGCGAGGTGGCCGAGACGATCGACGCCTTCAGCTTCGACTTCTGCCCTTCGTTGTGGTGCGGGAACTGCCGGAACAACATGTCGGCGATGACGAAGCCGAGCACGGAATCGCCGAGAAACTCCATCGACTCGTTGTCGAAGACGCCGCCGCTCGCGTCCTCGTGGACGCGCGAACGGTGCGTCAGGGCGTGCTCGAGCAGGCCGCGATCGCGGAACCGATAGCCGATCCGCGCCTCGAGGGGCTCGAACTCGGCGCCGAACGGCCGCTGGTGCAGGGTCGAGTCGTCGCGATGGCTGTCGATCACCCGCCTCGCCTGATCCGCGTTCTGGGGCGCCACCATCACCTGCAACTCACCGACTGACACAGGGAACGTCGTTCCAGCCAGGCCCGACGAGATGATCGCCTCGATGCCGTTCGCCTGGAGAAGCCCGCGGACGACATCGGCCTCGCTCTGGGACTGAGTGCGAAAGATGGTAGTCAGAGAGCCCATCAGCGCGTGGCCAGAGCGGCCGGTTCCGCGGCGAACGCGTGGTCGACCTTCACCAGGATCATCGTCATGTCGTCGTGCTGATCAGCGCCGCCGACGAACGCCTCGATCTCGCGCAGGATCCGCTCCCGCAGCTCGCCGGAACTCAGGTGTCCGTGCTCCTCGATGATCCGGCTGAGACGCGCGTCGCCGAACAGGTCGCCCGCAGCGTTCATCGACTCGGTGATGCCGTCGGTGTACAGCGTGATGATGTCGCCGGTGGCGAGGTCGATCCGCTGCTCGTCGAGAAGGTCGGCAAATTTCTCGGCCGCACCCGGGATCCGCAGGCCCACCACCAGGCCGCTCGGTATCAGGACCTGCGCGTCGTCGGGGGCCTCGGCGGGACGGTAGATCAGCGGCGTGTGGCCCGCGCGGCAGTACGTCATCACGCCGGCGCGGCGGTCGATGACCGCGTAGGTCATCGTGATGAAACTGCGGCTGTCGAGGTTATCGGAGATGATGCGGTTGACCTCGATGAGCAGGTCCCGCGGCGAGTGATGCGTCTGACTCAGCGCGAGGACGAGCCCCTTCAGCTCCGCCATGTAGAGCGCGGCGGATGTTCCCTTCCCCGACACGTCGGCGATCAGGATGCCGAGCCGATCGTCCGGCAGGTGAAAGAAGTCGTAGTAGTCGCCACCGACTTCACGCGCGGGAACGCAGAGCGCGGTCACGCCGAGCCCCGGGAACCCGAGCGGTCCGCGCGGGAGCAGCGACATCTGGATCTGGCGGGCGATACGCAGTTCCTCCTCCAGCCGCTTCTTCTCCGCCGCGGTCTGGAGCAGCCCCTCGATGCTGCCGGTCATCTGGTTGAACGATTCGGCCAGCTCGCCGAGCTGGTCGCGGGAAGCCACCTGGATCCGGTGCGTGAAGTCGCCGTGGCGAACGCGTTCGGTGCCGGTGAACATCTCGTGGATCGCGCTCGTGATCGAACGCGCGAGCGCGAGCCCCATGATGAGCGCGACCGCCTGGATGATCAGGAACAGGACGCCGAGCAGGCCGAACACCAGCAGGAATACGTTGCTCAACTCCAGATTGGAGAAGCGCAGCGCCTGGGCGGCGGTGAGGCGGGTCCACAGCTCTCCCAGGCTGTAGGTGATGGCCACCGTGGCCGGGTGGTCCTGGCGGACGTTCGAGTCGGTCCACCGCGTGCACTCGAGAAACGCCACGCTGTGCCGAAACAGTCCCCAGCCCGAGCCTTGCACTTGCGCCGCTCTCACCGCGGCCGCGGCGGGACTCTCGTCGCCGGTCTCCCCGGTCGCAACTGCGGCCGCGCCTCCTTTGACGCTCGTGCGATCGTACAGATAGTCCATCGTCCGATCGTCGATTGGCAGATCGATCACCACGGTGCCGGCATGACCGGCCGGGCCGCGCGCGTGCGCCACACCACGGATCACGAGCAGCACTTCGCCGGACGCGTCCTGACGCGGAACGGAGACGGTTCCCTTGAACCCATCCACCGCCCAGGCGGGAATCGGCGGCGGAGGTTCGTGCTCCCACGGGCCGATTTGAAAGGCCTTGTAGGGGGAGCCCTCGCGCGGGATGAACGCCAGAGAGAGGTCGGGATAGCGCCGGAACGCGGCGTTGTAGTTGCTCGTCAACGTCTCGCGCAGTCTCGCCGGTTCCCGGCCGATTTCCGCCGCGGCCGCCTGCGCGACCAGTCCGACGTCCTCGACGATCGCGTCGTAACCGTCCTTGAACAGATACGCGCTGAGGCTCATTGAGACGATGCTGGCGGCGAGCACGAAGAAGCCGATGATGAGCATCGCCGGGACGACGCCCATGAAGATGTACGAGATGATCAGCTTTCGGCGTACCCGCCAGAGCAGGTGCCGTTTCGCCAGGACGAACAGCCGCCAGAGAAAGTCGATCAGCGACACGATCACGCCGATCGTCGCGATCGCGCTGATCACGTCGACGACCGCCGGCAGCGCGCCGGTCTGGCGCACGAGCGCCATCAGGAGCCGAAGCGCGGCAGACGCCAGGAAGAGACGCCCCGGCCACGACCGGAACAGGAGATCGCGTGCGCTGGTGGGTGGTGCCGGATCGACGGAGGCTATCGGCAGGATCGGTGTGTCACGCCTTCCTGCTGATCTTCGTTCGGGCAGTCGGAGCCTCGCCATTCCTCTCGAGCACGATGATACCTTAATGACATATATGAAGCTTCCCGATACAGCCCGCTTCTCTACTGTCTGCATTCACGCCGGCCAGGAGCCCGATCCTTCGACCGGCGCGATCATCACGCCCATCTTCCAGACGTCCACCTACGTTCAGGAAGAGCTCGGCAAGCACAAGGGGTACGAGTACGCGCGGACGCAGAACCCGACCCGGTCCGCGCTCGAACGGAACCTCGCCGCGATCGAAGGGGGCAAGGCCGCCTACGCCTTCGCCTCCGGCATGGCGGCCATCGATGCCATCACGACGCTGTTCCAATCGGGCGACCACGTCATCGTCACCGATAATACGTACGGCGGAACGTTCCGGCTGTTCGACAAGGTGCTGACGAAGTACGGCCTCGAGTTCAGCTACGTCGACACGTCGCGGCCCGAACTGATCGAAGCGGCGGTCCGGCCGCGGACGCGCATGCTGTTCATCGAGACGCCGACCAACCCGGTGCTGCGCCTGACGGACCTCTCGCGCGCCGCGGAGATCGCGAAAAAGCACGACATCCGGATGGTGGTGGACAACACGTTCGCGAGCCCCTGTCTGCAGCGCCCGATCGAGTTCGGCGCCGACCTCGTCATGCACAGCACGACGAAGTACTTGAACGGACACAGCGACAGCGTCGGCGGGATCGTCGTTGCCAACCGCCAGGAGGATGCGGACTGGCTGAAGTTCATTCAGAACGCCGCCGGCGCTATCCTGAGCCCGTTCGATTCGTGGCTCGTGCTCCGCGGCACGAAGACGCTCGCGGTCCGCATGGCGCAGCACAACGTCAACGGCCAGGCGGTCGCCGAGTTCCTCCAGGGGCATCCGAAGGTGAAGAAGGTGATCTACCCGGGGTTGCCAAGCCACCCGCAGCACGAACTCGCCAAGCGGCAGATGAAGGGGTTTGGAGGGATGCTGTCGTTCGAGGTGGAGTCGTTCGAGGCGGCGCGCCAGGTTTGTAATCGCGTCCGTCTCATGGCGCTGGCCGAGAGCCTGGGCGGCGTCGAGACGTTGATGACGCATCCCGCGTCGATGACGCACGCCTCAGTACCGCCGGAGCGCCGCGCGGAGATCGGCCTCTCCGACGCGCTGGTGCGGATTTCGGCAGGGATCGAAGATCCGCAGGACCTGATCGACGATCTGAAACAGGCCCTGGGCTAGTCCGCTAACTCGGATCCGTGGCGCTCTCGCCGATCCACTTCAGATACGCCTCGTTGCCGTCGAGGATCGGAATGACGACGAATTCGGGCACGTCGTAGGGGTGGAGTTCGCGAAGGCGTTCCCACAGCGCCGGGACACGCGCGCGCGTGGTCTTGATCACCAGTTGGTGTTCGGGTTCCTGTTCGATCGAATCCTTCCAGCGGTAGACAGAAGTCATCGCCGGGAGGATGTTGACGCAGGCGGCGAGGCGCTCCTCGACCAGCGTGCGGGCCAGCGCAGGTGGCCCGGCGCTTGCGGGAAGGGTCGAGAGCGCGATGACGTATTCGTTCATGTCGCGTGTCCTGATCTGATCCTTCGGCAGACGGACCGGACCCTATTTCGTCCGGTGCGTTCTGCCGAAATTATCGTACAGTCGTCAGTCGCCGAACGTTCGAACTGCTGCCCGCCATGTCCACCGAAGCCGAGATCAGGTCAATCCCGCGAAAAGCGACGCGAGGCGCGGAGCCTCTGCGCCGGACGCGTGTGGAGCCTGCCCCGCTCATCAGCGCACCGTGGCGGCGCAAGGCGATCAACATCGTCCTCGGCTTTGCCGCGGCCGTCCTGATGATCGACGCGCTCGTCGGGGAAAAGGGGCTGCTCGAGGGGCTGCGCGCGCGGCGGGCGTATGACGAGGCGGAGGCTTCGCTCAATGCTCTGAAGGCCGAGAACGCGAGGCTCCGCGACAGGATGCGGCGCTTGAACGAGGATCGATCGGCCGTCGAGGCGCTCGCCCGCGAGGAACTGGGCTACATCCGTCCTGGCGAAGTGCTGTTCATCATCCGCGACGCGCCGTCCGCGCGCACCTCATCGGGGCGCTGATCCGTTCGGGGATCCGTCACAGAAATCACAGACCACGTGAAGCAGTTCGTCCATGTCCACTGGTTTGGGCAGGACGGCGGCTGCATCGGTGTACCGGGCCATCTCTGAGCCGAGCGCCGTCACGACGACGACGGGCACGTCGCGCAGGTCGGGATCGTGTTCGAGTTCCGACTGGAACTCCCACCCGTTCATCACGGGCATCATGAGATCGAGCAGGATGAGGCAGGGCTTACGGCCGGCATGAAGCTTGTTCAGCGCGTCTCGTCCGTTCACCGCGGTGGCGACTTCGTGCCCCTCCAGCTCGAGCGTCACCGCCATCATTTCCCGCACGTCGTCGTTGTCCTCAACGACAAGAATGTTTGCCATGCCCCCTCGGGTCGTACTTCTGCTGTCACACGCTGGCGACGGGTGCGACGTGGAGCAATGCAGCCCTCGTGCCAGGCCCTGCCCTGCTGGGCTTGGGTGCCGCGTTCGGCGATCTGCGGCGCCTGTTCGAGCGTTCAAGGCGTTGACCCTGCGAGATTTGCGTGTTAGTATAGGTTTTTCGTTGACGCGGGGTGGAGCAGTCCGGTAGCTCGTTGGGCTCATAACCCAAAGGTCGCAGGTTCAAATCCTGCCCCCGCAACCAAAGATACTTGCAGGGAGAGGTCGTCGGATTCCGGCGACCTCTTCGTTTGTACGGTCGCTCCCAGCATGGCCGCCAGATTCCCTCTGAGCTCGATCTGAAGCGTCTCGCCATCCTGGTCCGGCCTGAGCAGGATGGCGTCCACGAGGCCGCGCAGGGCCTCGGTAGCCTCCGACCTGGTATCCGGCTCCTGGAGCGCCTTCGCGAGTTGTGTGACCTTCGTGCGGTAGATGCGGGCCATTTCCGGATGCAGGAGGGGCGGCGGCTCCTCCGTGGCGGCGAGTTGGGCTTCCAGTTGTTCTCGCCTGGCAGCATTCGCGTTCAGCTCGTCTTTCACCACTGACGGTGCCACGCCTTCCATCACCATCTCAATCAGCTTCTTGCGACGAGCCTCGATCCGTTCGATCTCCAGCCCCGCAGCCGAGAGGTTCGCGCGATGCTCCATGCGCAGCCGGTTCATCTCGCGCGTGAACTCTTCGCAGAACTCGTCGAACAGATCCTGGCGCAGGAGCTTCTCCTGGAGCGCCATGAGAACTCGCGCCTCGACCTCGTCGCGCCTGATGGTGAGGCGGTTTTCGCAGGTGCCCTTCTCGCGGGCACCGAAGCACGCGAGCCGATTGCGGCCGGCCATGATGAAGCCAGCGCCGCAGAGGCCGCACTTCGAGAGTCCGGAGAACAGATACTGCGGCCGTCTTGCGAAGCCGATGTTGCCGGTACGTGTGATCGTGCGCCGCGTCGCGCTCTGACGGTCTTTCGTCGCGTTCCAGAGCTCGTCGCTCACTATCCGGAGGGACGGAGTCTCCTTAGTAATCCACTCCGCTTTCGGATTCAGCCGCGAGATCCGCTTGCCCGTGTCCGGATTCTTCACGTAGCGCAGTCGGTTCCAGATCAGACGCCCGACGTAGACCTCGTTGTTCAGAATTCCGGTGCCGCGTTTTGAGTTCCCGTGAATTGTGCTGGGACTCCACGTTCCTCCGAACGGTCCGGCGACTCCATCTTGGTTCAACCGCCTGGCAATCGCTTTCGGTGCGACTCCTGCAACGTATTCCCGGAAGATGCGTTCGATAATCGCGGCTTCCGCTGGCTCGATCTCTCGTTCACCAGTGGTCACGGTTCCGCCGCTCAGCGACTTCACTACGCGGTAGCCGTAACAGAGTCCGCCGGCAGACTTGCCACCCTCGACGCGCCCGCGCAGGCCTCGATGCGTCTTGTCCGCCAGGTCCTTCAGGAACAGCGCGTTCATCGTCCCCTTGAACCCGATGTGCAGGTGCGTGATGTCGCCTTCCGCAAGGGTGACGATGTTGACGCCGGCGAAGGTGAGGCGTTTGAAGAGCCCGGCGGTGTCTTCCTGGTCGCGGCTGAAGCGGTCCAGCGACTCAGCGAGCACGACGTCAAAGCGACGGTTCAACGCGTCCCGCATCAACGCTTGGAATCCAGAGCGCAGCAGCGTCGCGCCGGAGATCGCATGGTCGGTGAACTCCTGCGTGACCGTCCAGCCCTGGCGCGCGGCGAACTCGCGGCAGATGCGGAGCTGGTCTGCGATTGAAGCCTCGCGTTGGTTGTCGGAGGAGTACCGCGCGTAGATCGCAACCTTCATCGCACCGTCACCTCAGGTCGATCCTGCCGTCGCATCGCCAGTTCTCGCGCGAACACTTCGCGGGCAGCTCGTCGGGCGAGCGTGCGAACGAACACTCGCAGCGGTTCATCGCGACGATTGCTCGGCGCGCCTCGTCGTGTTCCGCGTCGAGCCCGACGATTGTGCTTCTCTCGAGACCGGATCATAACGCCTGTCTCCCGGTGCATGGTGCATCTCTCGATCTCAAGCGCTGAGCACGTTCGCGATCGACCTGTGGCCATCACGTAATTGCCCGATCGCCGGCGCAGCCGAGGCGTTGTTAAGCCCGCCAGCCCGCAAGGGACGGAGCGAAGCGAAGTGGCTTGACGGCGCCGAGGAGCGCCGGACAATCTCGCGTCGTGATGGCCAATCTCTGGCCACTGCGATGCTCAGCGAGAGAACGAACAGGACGAACGAGACGCGCAGGTTGGAAGACAGGCAGGAGATGACGGCGCGGTGCCGTCTCGGGTCGAGATTCAGTGCGAGTGCGCGTTCACCTATATGAACGCAGTTTTCCGGAAGAACCTGACAGACGCGCTCGCAGTCGACGCGAATCACGTGGACACCGCGTCCGACACAAGCGGCGCATTCAGCGATGGCAGGGACAGAGCGCGGTTCTGCCGGACGATAGTGACATGCATCTGGGGCGTGAGCGACCCCCTCCCGACAGGTCCCGGGACCGGGTCCGGGGGGTGGCAGAGGGG
>DASWVN010000279.1:0-8544 GCA_036401215.1 Vicinamibacterales bacterium
ATCTTGACCAGTGTGATTCAGACCGCACGGCTGCGCGATCTCCAGCCGCGCGACGTCCTCGTCGACCTGCTGCACGCGCCAACACCAGTCGTCTCTTCGCCACTCAGCAGCCTGCAATAACATCACCCGCTAACCAGTTACGGCGGATCGATGACTACGCTCGGTCTCCAGAGCGAATCGATCTTAACAAATCAACTGGCTGGTAGGATCATCGGATGGGGCGCAGGGCAGGCGGGAGCTGCACTCACACGATCGCTCGCAAACAATCTCACGAAGGCGGCGGTAGAGCAGATGAAACGCCAGGGACTGAACCGGGCAACAGTGGAAAATCTGCTAAGGCAGTATGAAAAAGCCATTGCGCAGGGGGGCAAAAAGCTGGCGAACGAGCAGCTTCTTCCGCGCAGAGACTTGATGAAGAAGATTCTGGAGCTGTGGTAGCGATGATTGCAGTTGAGGAACTGATGGCATACTGGACAGCGCAAGGGCTTCCCCTCGCGCCGGGTGTGCCGGCGGCCGACATTGCGAACTTCGAATCCCGATATGCGCTGACACTCCCGAGTGATCTTCGAGCGTATTTCGAGAGGGTCAATGGCCATGTCCAGCGCGGAGGAGCAGACAGCGATCGCGAAGGGTTTGCGTTCTGGACACTTGCGAACGTCCAGCCGCTACCGTCAGTCTGCGCGGCGTACGACGTTCCAGTTCCGCAGGTTGATGGACCTGACCGTTACTTCGTCTTCGCCGACTACCTGCAATGGTCTTGGGCTTACGCCATCCGGCTTGGGACTATCGACAACCCTGTAATCCTTGTCGGCACAGAAGATCCTCAGCCCGTCGCTGCTTCGTTTACGGAGTTCGTGCGCCTTTATCTAAGAGACGACGAGGCACTCTACCCGAGGTGACCGCCTTCACTATAGAAACGTCGCTGCGGCCGGGAACACCGCTTAGATGTGAGGGTATGTGAGGGTATGTGAGGGATGCTGGTCCGGCAAGGGTATTGCCCAGGTCACCAGCAGTTGGGTGGAAGTGACGTCTTCAAAAGGATCAGCGAATGGTGACTCGGCGCCAGGAGAGGGCCTGTATGTAGTTCAGGTGTTAAGCAGCGATTCAGCAGCTATCAGAGAGGCGATTCTCGCTATTGTGGAAAACCACAGGATATTCAACTCGCTCCGCACAGATTGGGGAGGCCGGAATTTGCGCCTGTTGCCGGCGGGTTGCGTCAGGCTTTCAGTGAGCTGGCAAACGGAGCAGCCGGAGCCGTCGTTTTTGCCGGAGGTGCGTCACCTATCCGGAGGGCAGTCGTGACGCGGCCGAACGCATTCGGTGACAATCTGTCCTGCTGGATGGCATCCGTCGATATCGACACCACAACGGCCTGGAATAACTTTTGGACGATTGCGTTGCGGAGCCCCGAAGTTCATCTCGTGTGCGTCTGTATCGACGATTCTATTGAACTATCCGACGAAACACTCTCTGTCGAGACGTTTCCTTGGAACGAGCGTCGCTTGATCTTCGCCGCCGTTCGGATGAACGACGGTGAGTGGGAGACTCGGGAGAACCCCTGGCCGTCGTGGTAGTGCACGCACGATGTCTTGTGCAGGCCATGGCCGACTGCCATGGCGGGATCGGCGCGACGCAAAGCGAGTGATCCGGTGACGGCGGGAGTACGGCTGGCTTCCACGCGGAACGTCGTATGACGAGTAATCCGGCGATGGCACCGACGTCTTCGAGCTGAGCGCCTGCTCGCCAAGTACGTACCCCGAACCCGCTCGAGATTGCTTCTAAAGTGAAGGCGTGAAGAACTTGTGATGTGCCGGCTCGACCGAGACATGGCGGCCGACACCGTGCTTCGCACACCAGAATCCGTAGCGTCGGATTGCCGAATGATCGAGTCTGGAGTTGCTGGCCGATGTTTTGTGTGGGAGTGAGGTTGATGACCAGAATCCGAGAGTTGATGTGCACGCTCGCTGCTACCGTGCTCCTGGCGGCGAAGGTCGGAGCAATCCCGCCGCATCAGAACGTTGTCCGTACCGGACCGTACGAAGCGTCGCTCGAGGTGCTGGCAAGTGGCTCGACGGGACTTGTGCTGCGACACACCGACGGCAGCACAACCCAGTATCCCAACGACGTCGTGGCGACTTCACTCAGAACCGCCGCGCACTCGTCATCAGGTCGCGTGACCATCGTGGCCGAGACCAACGGCGGGATGTACGTAATGGTTGTGGCCCCCGCGTCGGCGACGACGCTGGCCGGCGGCGCCGCCGCGAGCGCGGCGGTGAGCGACAACGGACGGTTCATCCTCTGGGATCGGCCCCAGCCCCCAGGTGCGCCACCGCAATCATCCGAGTACCGGCTGGTAGATGTGGATGCCCTGCCACTGCCTACAGACCCGACAGGAGCACCACTGGGCGGAGAGGTTGTGTATCCGACGGCAGGTACGGATCCGCACATTCGGGCCTCCGCGATCACCAGCGTGGGTGATGCAACGTTCGCCTTCCTGAATCTGTCGCACGCAGCAACCGCAGTGGCGATTCGCGCGACGCGCGGTGAAGCGCCGTCCGTCGTGACGCGCCCGCTCACGGCGACGGATCTTGCCGATCCCGCCGAGATCGACGGCGCGGCGTTGCCGGCCACCCTCGCCGCGGGTCCCACCATCTCTCGCGTGCCTGGCGATGGGCTCGTCGTACGGCTCGACTTCGCGGCCGCCGCTCAGGGGCACAGCGGCAAGAGCGCCCGCCTTCGCATCTGGTGATCCCGCGCGGCGTGAGCCACACCGGCATCGTCGCGTCGGTCACGGCACTCGTCGTCTGCCTTCCGATGGGGGCGGCGCCCCACCCTGCACGCGCGCCCGCCACCATCAGCGTCGCCGCCAGCGCGAGTGCGGCGCAGGGGACGATCATGCAGGTGGACTTCTACGCCAACGGTGCGTGGATCGGCGTGGACACAGCGGCGCCGTACACGGTCTCGTGGAACGGCGTGGGGACCGGCACGTATGCGCTGACCGCGCGGGCCACGACGAGTGTCGGGGCGCAGGGCACCTCGAGTGCGGTCAGCATCGTCGTGGGGCAGCCGCCGCCCTCGACGGTGCTGGGCCTGACGATCACACCCCAGACGTTGAGCGTCGGGCAGACGGCGACGATCACCGTGACCGGCAGCAATCCCTGCGGGATGCTGTGGGTGGACTTCGGTGATGGGAACTGGTGGATCGCGCCGATCAACGGCCTGCCGTTCACGACGACGCACGCGTGGTCGACGCCGGGCACGCCTACGGTGCTGGCGCGGGGCTTTGTGAACTGCGGCGGGGAGGTGACGCGGCCGGTGACGGTGACCGCTGCGCCGGCGCCTGAGACGCTGCTCTCCGCTGTGGCGGCGCCAGGTGCGAGCGTCGAGCCGGAGGCGGCCACCCGCGGCGGCCTGGGCGATGGGTGGGCCGAGTCATCGATCCAAGGCCCTGCCGTGTGGCTCGAAGACGCGCCGTTCGATGATGGCGCAGGGTGGGTGCCCCACGTGGTCGAGTACGCCTACGAGGCGCCGAAGTCCGCGGGGGTGTTCGAGGAGGACACCGGTGCGGCCCCCGCCACGCTGAACCTGACACTGATGGGGAGCGGCAGCGGCACGGTCAGCGGCGGCGGGCTGACGTGCACGGGGGGTCTGGGGCAGACGTGCAGCGGGACCTTCCAGGTCGGGGATGTAATCACTCTGAGCGCATCGGCCGGGACCGGCGACTTTACCGGGTGGGGCGGCGCGTGCGGCGGCACGGGTGCGTGCACGGTGACGATGTCGGCGGCGACGCTGGTGGTGGCGACGCTCAACGTACCGCCGACGACGGTGACGCAGTTCTATCACCTGGACGTGCTGGGCTCGGTGCGCGCGGTGACGGGTGTCGATGGCGCGGTGCTGCGCCGGCACGACTACGCGGCGTTCGGGGAGGAGCTGCACACGGAGGAGGCGGAACCCGGCCTGCCGTACGTGGCGAAGCAGCAGCGGTTCACGGGCAAGGAGCGCGACGGGGAGTCGGGGCTCGACTACTTCGGTGCTCGGTACTACGACGCGCGCTGGGGGAGGTTCATCTCCATT
This sequence comes from Vicinamibacterales bacterium, assembly GCA_036401215.1. Taxonomy (GTDB): domain Bacteria; phylum Acidobacteriota; class Vicinamibacteria; order Vicinamibacterales; family 2-12-FULL-66-21; genus JACDCA01. The sequence continues at coordinate 4,075 of DASWVN010000279.1, forward strand.
GATCCGGTGATGAACACTGAGGCAGCATCGAACGATCCGCAGCGATGGAATCGGTACGCATACGCGCTGAACAATCCCCTCGCCGTCGTGGATCCCGACGGCCGGGATCCGCGCTGGCTCTGGACCCGGATTGTCCAGAGCGCCCCCGTTTAGCGACTGATCAATTCTTCGGCGGCCCAACGTGTTATGCAGTCAGCTCCGATCAATCGTGCGACGGGGCTCGTGGGTCGCATCAATGATCGGCTGTTCGATCTGTCGTTGAAGCTGTTCACGTCACCTGCCGACGACATGATTGCTGGACCCATCGGACAGATCAGTCGACGCGAACTGGAAGCAGCGCTGACGGGAGGAGGAGCTACCATAGAGCTCGCGACGAAGCTGACGCAGTCGCCAGCTGCCGGACGTGCACTGTCAGCGGCCGGTGGAGCGGGAGCCCAAGCGCTCGCCGCATCAGCTAGGGCGAACGGGGCTTTGTATATCGCTCGAATCCCCGCAGATGCGATCAGATTACTCGAGAACGCTGGGCTACTTACGATTCGTCACACGATGATGAATGGTGTTCGCGGTGTCGAGTACCGATTCAGGCCGGAGGCGATGGAATATCTGTTTCGCCTTTTTGAAGAGGCTGCCAGATGAGGGAGGCCGGATGTGAGAGCCGGGACCGAGTGGTGTTGCGTTGCGTTCAAGAGCGCGTTTGAGAGCGCTGGAGAGCGGGACTTCGCAGTGCTGGTCGAGAGGTTTCTCGACGGACACGCATTCATCCTTCAACATCGCGCCCTGGAACCGGACGACCCAGGACCGCAGAACCACCAGAGTCCGATCTCAATGGTCAGCGAGATCCATATTCACTTCTGTCCGTGGTGCGGTCGTTCGCTCAATCAATTTTATCGGGATCGCGTGGAACAAATGATTCGACCGAAATTCAAGATCGCAGAACCCTGAGCTGCGGACAGCTCCCAGCGTTCACGGCACATCGATCTCCAGAACTTCCGTAGTCGCGGAATCGATGGGGCTAACGGCGTTGAGCCGGTAGGCTTCTGGTGGGAATCGCCTCCGACGAGCAACCGCAAAGGACGGTGGTTTCGAGCGGACCACTCCTTGGTGCGGCGTTGGTTCGCGACGGTTTCGAGAAGCGAAGGCGTGAAGAACCGGTGATCGTCCGGCGGGACGGACGACATGACCCCGAAAGTCGTGCTTCACCTCACGCCGGGGGAGTCGCGACAAGGTCGAGTGAGAGTGAACCGAGATCCTCCAACGGTTGAGTGATCCAGGCGGAAGTCGAGAACCTGTGGTCACGTATCGGAGAGAGTCTGATGAGAAGAATCCTGGCATCGATGTGCACCATAGCTGCTGCCGTGTTCCTATCCTCGAACGTCGGAGCAATCCCGCCGGCTCAGAACGTCGTTCAGGCCGGAGCGTACGAAGCTTCCCTGCAGGTACTGACGAGCGGGTCGGCCGGGCTTGTGTTGCGAACCGACGGCAGCACGACCGAGTATTCCTTCGATGTCGCGGTGACTTCACTCAAAGCCGCCGCGCACTCGCCCAGTGGTCGCGTGACCATCGTGGCGGAGACCGACGGGGGGATGTACGTGATGGTTGTGGCCCCCGCGTCGGCGACGACGGTGGCCGGCGGCGCCGCCGCGAGCGCGGCGATGAGCGACAACGGACGGTTCATCCTGTGGGATCGCCGCCAGCCAGCAGGTGGGCCACCGCAATCATCCGAGTATCGTTTGGTGGATGTGGATGCGTTGCCGCTTCCTGCGGACGCGACCGCCGCACCCCTTGGGGGGGAGGTGGTGTACCCGACGACCGGAACGAATCCGCACATCCGCGCCTCCACGATCTCCAGCGTCGGTGATTCGACATTCGCCTTCCTCGACCTCTCGAGCACAGCGACCGTGGTGGCGATTCGCGCGACGCCCGGTGAAGCGCCGTCTGTCATGACCCGCCCGCTCACGGCCACGGACCTCGTTGACCCCGCGCAGCTCGACGGCGCGGTGCTGCCGGCGACCCTCGCCGCAGGCCCCACCATCTCACGCGTGCCTGGCGAGGGACTGGTGGTACGCCTGGATTTCGCCGGGCCCTCGCCGGAGCACACTGGCCGCAGCGCGCGCCTGCGCATCTGGTGATCCCGCGTGTAATGACCATCAGCAAGGTGACCGCGATGGTCACGGCACTGCTCTCCTGTCTCCCGAAGGGGGCGGCGACCCACGCGCGCCCGCTACCATCAGCGTCGCCGCCAGCGCGAGTGCGGCGCAGGGGACGATCACCCAGGTGGACTTCTACGCCAACGGGGCGTGGATCGGCGTGGACACAGCGGCGCCGTACACGGTCTCGTGGAGCAGCGTGGGGACCGGCACCTATGCGCTGACGGCGCGGGCCACGACGAGTCTCGGCGCGCAGGGCACCTCGAGTGCGGTCAGCGTTGTCGTGGGGCAGCCGCCGCCCTCGACGGTGCTGGGCCTGACGATCACACCCCAGACGGTGAGCGTCGGGCAGACGGCGACGATCACCGTGACCGGCACGAATCCCTGCGGGATGCTGTGGATGGATTTCGGGGATGGAAACTGGTGGAACGCGCCGATCAACGGCCTGCCGTTCACGACGACGCACGCATGGTCGACGCCGGGCACGCCTACGGTGCTGGCGCGCGGATATGTGGATTGGCGGGGAGGTGACGCGACAGGTGACGGTGACCGCTGCGCCGGCGCCGGAAGCGCTGGCCCCTCAACCATTGTGGCAGTTGCTCCATGAGCTCGAGAGCCGCCGAGATACATGAGTTCGGCCGACTTGTGCTTGGCGCGACGGCTCGTTGGCGTCGAGCACCATCCCCCTGGGAAGGCCCGGCGGCCGGCGTGCCACATGGCAGGAGTTCGGTCACGCTTGGGGGTTTGTCAACGGTAGGCCAATGAAGCAGACCAACCCCGAGGCGATGGCATGGGAGAACCTGATGCGCGAGAGGACATACGGTCCGCTTGGTGGGAAGAATGCTCGTCGAGTTAAGCACTGAGTGAAGCCTTGGTGCACGATGATCAAGACACTACCGGCAATACTCTCGATCGTGCTCACAGCATTGAAACTCAGTCTGATTGTTGCAGTCCGGACCTCATCCGATGGGGCGGTGTTGCAGTGAATCTTGCAAGCCGACCGCTTTCCGTTTTTGAATCGCCCCGGGTTCGTCGGAGAGTCGTTGGTGTGAGTCAGGCCACTGCGGCCTGCTCATAGTAACGTGCCTCGTACTCGGCGGGTGGGAGATAGCCGATCGGTTCGAGCAGGCGTCGATGGTTGAACCAATTGACCCATTCGAGCGTCGCAAACTCCACCGCCTCCAGATTCTTCCACGGTCCTTTCCGCCGGATCACCTCCGTTTTGAACAGCCCGATGATACTTTCGGCGAGGGCATTGTCGTAGGAATCACCCCGGCTGCCCACCGACGGGGCAATGCCGGCGTCAGCCAACCGGCTCGTATACCGCATGGACAGGTACTGCGTCCCGCGGTCGCTGTGATGGACGAGGCCGGTCAGAGTCTCATCGCGCCTGGCGTGGATCGCCTGCTCGAGCGCATCGAGGACGAAATCGGTCGCGAGGGACGCGGCCACGCGCCACCCGACGATGCGACGCGCGAAGACGTCGATGACAAACGCCGCATAGACGAAGCCCTGCCACGTGGCGACGTACGTGAAATCCGACACCCAGAGCTGATTCGGCCGTGTCGCGACGAATCGGCGTTCGACCAAATCCGAGGGGCGAGGGTCGTTGGGCGTCCCCTGCGTTGTGATCGTCCATGCCCGACCACGCACGGCGCCCTGCAGGCCCATCTCCTGCATCAGCCGCGCGACGGTGCAGCGCGCGATCGCGTAGTCTTCGCGCTGCAGTTGCTGCCAGACCTTCTTGGGCCCGTACACCTCCTGGTGCTCCGTCCACACGCGGCGAATCTCCCGGCGCCGGTCTTCATCCTGGCGACGACGCGCGGACCGACGGTCGGGATCGCGCTGGACCGCCTTGTGCAGAAAGTACGTGGATGGAGCGATCGGCAGCTGCGCGCAGATCGGCTCGACTCCATAGGTACCACGGTGCTGGTCGATGAACCCCACCATCATTTCGGTCGGCGGTCGAGCTTCGCCTGGGCGAAATACGCGGACGCTTTGCGCAGGATCTCGTTGGCCCGCTTCAGTTCGACGTTCTCGCGTTCCAGCTGCTTCAACCCGGGCGCGTTCATCGGTCGTGAGGCCAGGACGGTGCCCGGCGTCTCGCTCCGCCTGGCGTACCCATCGGCGCAGGCCCTCGGTGGTACATCCGAGCTTCTCGGCCACCGACCGGATCGCCGCCCACTGCGAGGGGTGCTCATCGGCGTGCTCAAGAACCATCCGGACGGCGCGCTCACGCAGTTCCGGGGAATATTTGCTGGGTCGTGCCATTGGGTCCATCCTCTCTCGGAATTGACCCTCCGACAAACCCGGGCCGCCTCAC
>DASWVN010000280.1:0-2245 GCA_036401215.1 Vicinamibacterales bacterium
GTTTCAGTCTGCTGCTGAGCTGTATGGTGCGCGCGTGCTCGGGGTCGTCCTGACCGGCATGGGCAGCGACGGCCGTGCCGGCGCCGCCTGGATCAAAGCCAAGGGTGGCCGCGTGGTGACCGAAGCGGAAGAGAGCTGCGTGGTCTACGGGATGCCTCGCGCGGTCGTCGAATCAGGTTTGAGTGACGAGGCCGTCTCGCTCGACAGGATCGCGGCACGGATGATGGAGCTGTTATGAGTGTCCGGGTGTTGATCGTCGACGATTCGGCGCTGGCGCGGCGTAGCTCGCGACGCGTGCTCGAGGGCGCGGGTTACGAAGTGGCCGAGGCAGAAGACGGCATGAGCGCGCTGGAGCAGTACTACGTTCAGAAGCCCGACCTCGTGATCCTCGACCTGGTCATGAAAGGTATGTATGGACTCGACGTCCTGGCCAGGCTGCGTGAGCTGGACCCGGAGGCCCGCGTGATCGTCGTCTCGGCCGACATTCAGCATTCGTCCCGTGAACTCGTCGCCACCGGCGGCGGGGCCGGATTTCTCACCAAACCCGTTCAGCCAGAGAGCCTGCTTGCCGCCGTTCGGACGGCGCTGCAGGAACAGGGCTGATGGACCTGACCGCCGCCCAGGAGGACGCGCTCAAGGAGCTGTTGAACATCGGCTTCGGCCGCGCGGCCGCCTCGCTCTCCCAGCTGACCGGGCACCGCGTGCTGCTCGATGTGCCGGCCGTCTCGATTCACCCGCTCTCGCAGCTCAAGAACGCGCTGTCGGAGGTCGTGCGCGACGATGTAGCGAGCGTCCACCAGATCTTTTCAGGTCCGGTCGCCGGTGACGCGCTCCTCATCCTGAATCACGAAGCGGCCGGCATCCTCAAGCAGCTGCTTACCGACGAGCCGCCGTTGCCACTCCACATCGACGCGTCGGCGCGCGAGGTGCTGACCGAGGTCGGCAACATCCTGCTGAATGCGTGTCTCGGCACGTTCGGCAACCTGCTCGACGTTCAGGTGTCGTTCTCGATCCCCCATCTCGACCTCGACACGCTGCAGGGCGTGCTCGAATCGCTGCTGGTCAACCGCGAGGGCATGCGGTATGGCCTTCTGGTCCACGCGGGGTTCAGGCTGCGCGACACCGAAGTCAAGGGTTACCTGGTCATCGTCCTCAGCGTTGCCTCGCTCGACCGGTTGATCAAGGCGATCGAGGTCTGGGAGCAGAAGGGCTGACGATGGGTTTGAATGCCCCGTTGATGCAGGCAGCGATGCTGCGCTGGCTCGACGAGTTCGCCAACCAGGGCATCATCATCACCGACACCGATCTGGTCGTCCGCGGGTGGAACCAGTGGCTCGAACGACACACGGGCCGATCCGCGACGTCCCTGATCGGGCAGCCGTTGCTCGACTCCTTCCCTGAGATCGAGGCCCGCGGGCTCGAACAATACTTTCGGATGGCGCTCGGCGGAGAGGTCAGCGTGCTGGCCCACTCGTTTCACCGGTTTCTCATCGAGATCCCTGTGCGGCCGGACGGGACGGAAACCCGGATGGCCCAGAGTTGCCGGGTCGCGCCGCTCGTCGCCGGGGGACAGATCGTCGGCACCATCACGGTGATCAGCGATGTCTCCGAGCGCGTGAGGAGCGAGGCGGAGTTGCGGCGCCAGATCGCGTCGGCCGAACACGCCCGGCAGCTGGCAGAAGAGGCGTTGCGGCTCAAGGACGAGTTCCTCGCCACGTTGTCGCACGAGATCCGGACCCCGTTGAACGCGGTCATGGGATGGACGCGCATCCTGCTCAGCCGCCGCGTCGACGAAGCGACGCTCGACAACGCGCTCCGCGTGATCGACCGCAACGCCCGTGCGCAGTCGCGCCTCGTCGAGGACATGCTCGACATGGCCAGGATCGTCACCGGCAAGCTGCGCCTCGAGACCGCGCCGATGGATCTCGTTGCGGTCACCGCGGCGGCGATCGACGTGGTGGCGCCCGCGGCGGCGGCCAAGGGCGTGCGCCTGATCGCCTCGCTTGGCGATCGCCCGAAGGCCATCATTGCCGATGCCGATCGCGTCCAGCAGATCGCCTGGAACCTGCTCTCGAACGCCGTCAAGTTCACGCCTTCGGGGGGAACGATCGAGATTTCGATCCCCGATGAACCGGGTCCGGCGAGATTGATCGTGCGCGACACCGGCCAGGGGATCTCGCCCGATTTCCTGCCGTATGTGTTCGAGCGGTTCCGGCAGGCGAACGCGTCGGCGAGCCGGACCGAG
>DASWVN010000281.1:0-20449 GCA_036401215.1 Vicinamibacterales bacterium
TCCGTGAACTCGAGAACCTGATCAAGCGCGCCGTCATCCTGGGGTCGGACGAATCGCTGCGTCGCGATCTCGCCGAGGCGATCGCGGGCCGCACGCCTCGAACGAGTCCGATCCCGCTGCTGCAGCAGCCGGCCGCGGAACCGCCGCCCGCCGCCGTGCCTGCGGCGCCGGCCGCCTCGCAGGCCGCCGCTGCCGGTCCGGCGGCTCCTGCGCACCCACCGGCCGCGGTGACGGGCTCACTCAAGGACATCGCGCGTCATGCGGCGCGGGAAGCCGAACGCGAACTGATCTCGCGCACGCTCCAGCAGACGCGCTGGAACCGCCGTGAGGCCGCCGAGATCCTCGGGATCAGCTACAAGGCCCTGCTCTACAAGATCAAGGAAGCAGACCTGGACAAGGCATCGTGACCATGGCCACGGATCCATTCCTCGAAGAGGACTTCCGCGTGCTGACGCCCGAGGCATTCGAGTTCGTCCTGACCAATGAGCTCAAACGGGCCATGCGGTCGCTGAACTTCCTGACGCTCGTGGTCATCGAACCCGCGCTGAAGGGTGAGACCGCCAGCGAGACCCGCGAGGCCGACGTGGCGGTGCGCGAGGTCGGCCGTCTGATCAGCCGCGACGTCCGCGAGACGGATCTGCTGTCGTACACGCGCGCCGGCCAGCTGTCGCTCGTCCTGCTCGACGCCGATCTCGAGAACGCCGTCCGCGTCATCGATCGTCTGATGGCCCGGCTGGACCACTACGAATTCGCGCAGCCGCTGACGTTCGACGTCGGTGCTGCCTGCTGCCCGACGCACGGCCTGGACGCCGAGTCGCTGCGCCGGGCCGCCGAGGCGCGCCCCGTGCGAACGCGCAGCCATCGATCCAACGCTCAATAGAGGTGCCTCTATGACGACTGCTTTTCGACTCTCCTGCCCACTCGCGCTCGCCGTGCTGCTCAGTTCCGTCGTGGCCGCGCAGCCCCAGAAACCCCCGACGTCACGGGTCCCTTCCGGGACGACAGGCACGAGCGGCACCAACGGGACTCGCGCGGCGGACGCCGACGCCGACTACCGGCTCGTGCCCGGCGACAAGCTCCGGATCGAGGTGTACAAGGACGCGCAGTTGTCCCAGTCCCTGCAGGTGCGCCCCGACGGCAAGATCACGCTGCCGCTCGTCGGCGACGTGCCGGCCGCCGGACGGACCTCCAACGAACTCCGCGACACGATCGCCTCGTCGCTGACGGAGTACATCGCCAATCCGGTGGTCACCGTCATCGTGGTCGAGACGGTTCCGCCGGTCTACTACGTCGTCGGAGAAGTGAATTCGCCGGGCCCGCAGCCGCTGACGGGGCAGATCTCCGTGCTCCAGGCGTTGTCGGCGGCGGGGGGATTCCGTGATTTCGCCAAGACGAAGGACATCCGGATCCAGCGCAAGACGCCGACCGGCATGACCACCCTGCGCTTCAACTACAAGGATGCGATCAATGGCGAGCAGAAGCCGATCTTTCTCCAGCCCGGCGACACGATCATCGTCCCGTAAAGGTCGAGAGGAGTGAACGCTGTGCATCTCGACTGCTCTCGCCGCATCGCCGCCGTCGCGCTTGCCGCCATGCTTGCGACCACCGGCCTGGCAGCGCAGGATCGCCCGTCGGAGTTCGACGGCTACCTCGTGCCGGGGTGGAGCTTCACCCCTGGCATCAGCATCGCAAGCGTGTGGGACACGAACGTCGCCCTGGCCGGGCGCTCGGGCGAAACCGGGCGCACCGAAGGGGACAACATCTTCACGATCGTGCCGTTCGGGCAGCTCGCGCTCGAGTCGAAGCGCACGCACTTCAGCGCCGGCTATCGCGGATACGTGCGCCGGCACGTCGACATCGAGACGTTGAACGGGTTCGACCACAACGCTCACGTGTCGTTCCGCCACATGCTCAGCCCGCGGGTAACGCTGTTTGCCTCGAACCATTTCTCCGACAGTCCGACGACCGATCTCATCGAGTTGAACGGCGTGCCGTTCGCACGGATCGGTTCGCGATCGAACCGGCTGAACGGCGGCGTCGAAGGACTCCTGTCGAAGTACACGACACTGCGGGTCAACTACGAGAACACCTGGACCAAGTTCGACTCCCTCGAAGGGTTCCTGAGCGACGGCACGGTCCATGGAGTCGGCGTCGACCTGATGCGGCGCCTGAGCGAACGGCTCACCATCGGCGTCGAAGGACGGCTTCGACGCAGCGACGTGACGCGCTTCGACCCGCGCGTGATCTGGTTTCAGGACGGGCGTGGCGCGGTCGAGTACCGCCTGACCGAACACGTCGCCGTGAGCGGCGCCATCGGCATCACGCACCTGAAGGACAGCCGCTTCTCCGAGACGCGGACCGCTCCGTACTACCGGCTGGGCATCGAGCGGCGGACCGGGCGGGGGGTCATCGGCCTCGTGCTCGAACGCTCCTATACCCCCACGTTCGGATTCAGCGGATCGCACGACAACCAGGAGCTTCGCGGCTTCATCTACATGCCGTTCAGCCGCAACCGCTTCTACGTGCAGAGCGACGGCACCTGGCGACGGTCGAATCCGTTCTTCGCCGGTGGTGAGCTGCAACTGGATACCTACCTGACGAGCGCGACGATCGGCTACTCCGCCACGCGATGGCTGCGGCTGGAGGGCTATCACGCGTACTCGCGGCAGGACTCGATCGTGACCGGCGGTGAAGTCAACCGGCACCGCATCGGCGCGCAAGTGGTCGTTTCGCAACCCATGAGGATTCGATGATGGAAGAACGCTCCTTTCACCCGCTCGACTACGTCTCCGTCGTTCGACGACGGAAGTACTGGTTCCTGGTCCCGCTGGCCAGCTGCCTGGCGCTGGGGATCCTCGCGGTCCTCTTCCTCCCGAAGGAGTACGAGTCGAAGGCCAGCATTGCCGTGGCGGCCCCGAGGCTCTCCCCCGAACTGCTGAAGGGGGTCAGTTCACTCGACGCGACCGAACGGCAGCGCGCGATCCAGCAGTACCTGCTCAGCGCCGCCGTGCTCGAACGCGTGGTGCGCGAGGAGCAGCTCGATCCGACGAAATCGACGGAGTCGATGGTGTCGTGGCTGCGCCGCCGGGTCGACGTCAAGGTCCCGGTGCCGATCGGCGTGAACCCGCGTGCCGTCGAACGCGGCATCGAGAGCTTCGACCTGTTCTTCAAGGACACGTCGCCGGATCGTACGCGGCGCGTGACCAATCGGCTGGCGGAGGTGTTCGTCGAGGAGAACTCACGGCGCACGACGCAGCGGGCCGAGAACACGGTGGAGGTGCTGGGCCAACAGCTGCGCGCCAGCCAGGATCGCCTCAATCAGATCGAAGACCAGCTCCGGCAGAAAAAGGAGCGATACATGGGCCGGCTGCCGACCCAGATCGACGCCAATCTCCAGACCGCGAACGGTTTGAGGAACCAGCTCGAGTCCATCTCGCAGCAGATGAGCCTCGAGAGCAATCAGCTCCTGCTGCTCGAGACGCAGATCGAGCAGATGCGCCAGGGTGGCGCAGGCGCCGCGATGACGTCCAGCGGGGCGGCGGCGATCCATTCGGCCCAGGGGCGGATCAACCTGCTCAATCAGCAACTGGTCAGCGTTCGCGCCCTCGGCTACAAGGACAAGCACCCGGAGGTGATTTCCCTGAAGGCGGAGATCGAGCAGGCCCAGCAGGAGCTGTCGGCGGCGCGCAAGGAGACCGGCGGGGCCAGTGCGCTCCAGGCCGATCCTGCCTATCAGCAGAAAGTCGCGGAGCGGAACCTGGTGAAGGGCCGTATCGACTCGCTCCGCCGCGCGGAAGGCAACGTGCGCAAGCAGATCTCGGCGTACCAGAGCCGGATCGAGAGCGCGCCGATGGTCGAACAGGAACTCGCGGGCATCACCCGGGAGCACCAGCTCGAAACGGAGCGCTACAACAACCTCAAGGAGCAGTACGACACCGCGCTGCTGCAGGGAGACATCACGCGGCAGCAGGGCGGCGAGCGCTTCTCGGTCCTCTATGGAGCGTCGAGCCCGGAGCTGGTCAGCATGGAGCCGCTGCGCATCATGCTGGTCGCGCTCGGCGCCGGATTGATGCTCGGCGTCACGCTGCTCGTCGGCCGCGAGTTCATGGACCGCTCCGTCCACGACGCGCGCGCGCTGCAGAACGAATTCGAGCTTCCCGTACTCGGGGAGATCCCGACCATTCATCGCGCCCTGTAGCGCACGGAGTGAGAGACGCCATGAGCCGTATTCAAGAGATCCTGAACAAGGCGGAGCGTGAAGGCACGGTCCGCCGGACCCGCGGTCTGTCCGAGAATTCCGCAACCGCCACAGCGGCGCCGTCCGTACCGGCCGCGCGGGTGACACCGCCGGCCTTCGAGGCTGGCGCCGCCGCGCCGTGGACGTCCGCCGCGACGGCCCCGTCGCTCGACGACGACCTGCCCGACGTCACGACCGCCGCGCCGACGCTGGACGCGCGACTCGTCGCGGCGCTCGCGCCGCAATCGCCGCCCGCCGAGCGCTACCGCCTGCTGCGGACGCGCGTGAAGCGGGCCGAGAACGGCAGGGCGATCCGCACGATCGTCGTGACCAGCCCGGCGAAGGGGGACGGCAAGAGTCTGACGGCGGCGAACCTGGCGCTGACGATGGCCCAGGAGTTCAGCCAGCGCGTGCTGCTGCTCGACGCCGATCTGCGGCGCCCCTCGCTCGCGCAGTTCTTCGGCATCTCCGAAAGCCCCGGCCTCTCCGATGTCCTCGCCGGCGGGACCGACCTCGAACGGACGCTCGTGCACCTGCCCGACCAGCATCTCACCGTGCTGCCGGCCGGCGGCCCGGCGGCACAGCCTGCCGAACTGCTTGGGTCGAGCGCGATGCGCCGTGTCCTCGAGCAGCTGCGCGGACGCTTCGATCGCATCCTCATCGACATGCCGCCCGTCGCGCCGCTCGCCGACGTCCACGTGATCTCACCGATGATCGACGGCCTGTTGATGGTCGTCCGCGCCGGCATCACGCCGAAGCCGGCCATCGAGCGGGCGCTGTCGGGCCTCGACATGGGGAAGGTGCTCGGCCTGGTGCTCAATGCCGCCGGCGAAGGGGGCGTCGAGGGCTATGGCGACGAAGGGTACGGCTACATCGGCGGGTGATCCGCGCCGGATGACGCCATGCAGGTATTCAACCGTTACGTTTCGACTCGCGGCCTGACGGTCTTCGCGGCGGAGCTGTTGCTGATCGCCGGATCGGTCGCGCTCGCCGCGGCGGCGCAGGGCGCGCCCGACCTCGCCATGAACCTGTGGAAGGTCGCTCTCGTGACGGTCGTGTGCCAGTTGTGCCTCTACTACAACGACTTCTACGACCTGACGCTCGTCCAGTCGAATCGCGAACTGATCGTACGCCTGCTGCAGGCCGCGGGCGCCGCATCGATCCTCCTCGCCGCGCTCTATGTGGCGATCCCCGGACTGATGATCGGCGACGGCATCTTCGTGTCGGCGCTGTTCGTGTTCCTCGTCGGCATCCTCGGCTGGCGCCTCATGTTCAACCGCCTGACGCGGTCGCTACACCTCGAGGAACGGGTGCTGGTCGTCGGCACCGGGGAGGCGGCGCGCAAGGTGACCCGGCAGATCCTCGACCAGAAGGACTTCGCCTATCGCGTGGTGGGCTTCATCGATCACGATCCGCGGCGGATCGGCCAGCGCATCGTCAATCCGGGCATCATCGGCACGCCCGCGGACATCCCGCGCCTCGTCGCGGAGCACCAGGTGGACCGCATCATCGTGGGACTGACCGACCGCCGGGGCACCTTCCCGATCAACGAGCTGCTGCAGGCCAAGCTGTCGGGCGTGCGCGTCGAAGACGTCACGACGACCTACGAGCGGGTCACCGGCAAGATCCTCATCGACGATCTCCGGCCGAGCTGGTTGATCTTCTCCGACGGCTTCCGCGTCTCGCGCCTGACCCGGTGGATGAAGCGCGGGATCGATATCGGGCTGTCGGTGATCCTCGGCGTGGTCACGGCTCCGTTGATGATGCTGACCGCCGCCGCCATCGCGCTGGAGTCAGGCTTCCCGGTGCTCTACCGCCAGGAGCGCGTCGGCGAACACGGACGGACGTTCACGCTGCGCAAGTTCCGGTCAATGGGGCTCGATGCCGAGAAGGAAGGCACGCCCGTCTGGGCGAGCAACGGCGACGAGCGCGTCACACGCGTCGGACGCGTCATCCGTCTGACCCGCCTCGACGAACTGCCGCAGCTCTGGAACGTGCTGCGCGGCGACATGAGTTTCGTCGGCCCGCGTCCCGAACGCCCGTTCTTCGTCGCGGAACTGTCGAACGCGATCCCCTTCTACCAGCAGCGCCACGTCGTCAAGCCGGGCATCACCGGCTGGGCGCAGGTGAGATATCGCTACGGCGCCTCGATCGAAGACGCCACCGAGAAGCTCCGGTATGACCTGTACTACATCAAGCACCTGTCGATCTTCTTCGACCTCACCATCGTGTTCGACACCGTGAAGGTCGTCCTCCTGCGCAAGGGGGCGGCGTGATGCGCGCGATCATCCTGGCGGCCGGCAGGGGATCACGGCTGAACGGAACGGCGGGCGACGGACCGAAGTGCCTCGTACGTCTCGGCGGCCTGACGCTGATCGAACGGCAGATCCGGACGCTGCGCGACGCTGGTATCGATGACATCACGGTCGTCGTCGGCTGCCAGGCGGACCGGGTGCGCCGCGCGTGTGGGCACGACCTTACTTACATTGAGAACGTCCGCTACGCACAAACCAACAGCCTGTACTCGCTCTGGATGGCACGACCTCTGCTCTATGAGGGGTTCGTGGTCCTCAACTGTGACGTGCTCTTCCACCCGGCCCTGCTGACCGACCTGCTCACGTCGCGCCATGAGAACGCGCTGCTCCTCGGGTATCGCGAGGCGTCTCAGCCTCCTTATGGCGACGAAGAGATGAAGGTGAAGGTCCGCGGCGGCCGGGTGGCGGGCATGTCCAAGGCGCTGGACCCGGCAGAGGCGGACGGCGAGAACCTCGGCATCGTGAAGTTCGGTGTGCGAGGCGCCGCCGCCCTCGTCGAGATCATGGACCGCCTGGTCAACGAGGGCCGGCTCCGCGAATGGGCGCCGCGGGCGTTTGCCGAGTTCGCGACCGCGCATGCGCTGTACGCGATCGGCACCCGCGGCCTGCCGTGGATCGAGATCGACTTCCCGGAGGACTATCGGCTCGCGCGCGACGAGGTCCTCCCTGCCATCGAACGCACCACCGGCACCCGCGCGGCGAGCCAGCCGGTCGTCGCCACTCCGGGGGTTCCCTGATCGTCATGTTGCCAATCCAGCAGCCCGTCGCAGGCGGATCACGCAAGGCTGGTCTTGCGCGGAACGCCATTCCACGGATCGTGGCCATCGGCGGCGGCACCGGACTCCCCAACGTGCTGCGGGGTCTGCGCGTGCTGCTCTACGGCGTCCGCGACCGCGAACCCACGCCCCCACGGGACCGTCTGGTCGCCGTCGTGGCGACGTCCGACGATGGCGGCAGTTCGGGCCGGTTGCGCGCGGAGTTCAAGATCGTCCCTCCGGGCGACATCCGGAACTGCCTTGCCGCGCTCTCGGACAATCACGCGCTGATCGCCGACATCTTTCAGTACCGGTTCGGATCGGGTGACGGGCTCAACGGACATGCGATCGGCAATCTCGTCCTGACCGCGCTCGCCGACGTCACCAACGACTTCGCGCGCGCGGTCGAAATCGCCGCGCGAGTGGTTGGCGCGCGCGGCACGGTGCTCCCCGCGACGCACGAGATGGTGACGCTCGTCGCCGAGTTCGAGGACGGCCGGGTCGTGAGCGGCGAAACGGCCATCGCGTCGGGAGGCGGCCGCATCCGGCAGGTCTCGATCCTGCCGGAGCGTCCGCGCTGCGTCGCGGAGACCTGCGAGGCGGCGGTGAAGGCAGACGTGATCGTTGCCGGTCCCGGCAGCCTCTACACGAGCATCCTGCCGCCGCTGCTCGTGCCCGACTTGCGGCACGCGCTGACCACGACGAACGCGATCCGCATCTTCGTCGCGAATCTCATGACCGAGCCCGGAGAGACCGACGACTACTCCGCACTCGACCAGGTGCTGGCCATCGAGCGGCATCTCGGGCGACAGCTGTTCGATTGCGTCATCTACAACACGAGCCCGATTCCGGACTCGCTGGCCGCGGCGTACGGGGACCGTGGGGCCAGGCCGGTCGTCACCGGCCCGTTCGAACTGGCAGCGCTCGAGCGCCTCGGTATCCGGACGGTCGGCGTGCCGCTCGCGTCGGAGCATCCGGCCGGCAAGGTCCGCCATCATCCCGATCGTCTGGCGGCCGCGATCCTCGCGACGGCGCAGGGCAAGCTCGGCACCTGGAGCGGTCGAGTGGAGGCTGGAGGCAACTAGATGTACGAACGTTTCTACGACCTGCGTGAGCGGCCGTTCGCGCTGAGTCCCGATCCCGACTACCTGTATCCCAGCCGGGTCCACCGCGAGGCGCTGGACTATCTGCGCTACGGCCTCGAGAGCCATGCCGGCTTCGCCGTGATCACGGGCGAGATCGGATCCGGCAAGACCACGCTCCTCCAGACGCTGCTGCGCGGCGTCGACAGTCAGACGACCGTCGGACGCATCGTCAACACGATGCTCGAACCGCGGGAACTGCTCGAGACGATCATGATCGACTTCGGGCTCGAGCCGGCCGGCAAGAGCAAACCGCTGCTGCTCCGCGACCTGGCGCAGTACCTCGTTGATCAGCGTCTCGCCGGACGGATGGTGCTGCTCGTCATCGACGAGGCCCAGAACCTGAGCCTCGACGCGCTCGAAGAGCTGCGCATGCTGTCCAACCTGGAGACCGAGAAATCGAAGCTGCTCCAGGTCGTCCTCGTCGGCCAGCCCAATTTGCGGGAGAAGCTGGAGAGCGCGGGGCTCGAGCAGCTGCGGCAGCGCATCACCATCAGCTACCACCTCCAGCCGCTCGATGCGGACGAAACCGCCAACTACATCAATCACCGGCTCGGGCGGGCCGCGCTCGGCACGCCGGTCGAATTCCCGCGGGAGGCGACGGACGCGATTCACGCGCGGAGCCGTGGCGTTCCCAGGATCATCAACGTCATCTGCGATGCCGCGCTCGTGTTCGGCTATGCGGAAGAACGGCGCGAGATCGATCTCGCGCTCGTGCAGGAGGTGCTCGCCGAACTCGAGCTGACCGGCGTTCTCCCGCCCGTGGGCGCGACGAACATGACCGAATCGGCTCCGCTCCCGGCACAGGGTTCCGTCGTCGGAGCGGCGCCGGCGGCGGCCTCGGTGGCGTCCGCTGGCGTCGAGCGCAAACACGACACCCGGATCGAGGCCTCCCTCGTCGGCGATCTCACGGCGCGCGCCGCGGAACTGGACGAACGCGAACAGAGCGTCCGGCAGCGCGAGCGCGAACTGGCGGAACAGCGGCGCATCCTGGCCGAAGAATACCGGCTGCTGCGCGCGCGCACCGCCTCGTCGACGCAGCCCTACACCCCGCCGGGTGCCGTGCGCGTCCAGGTGCAATCACCGGTGCACGCCGACACCTCGCGGCACGCATCACTCTGGCAGCGCATGAAGCGCGCCATGCTGGGAGCGTCGTCTCCCGCACTCGACTGACAGGAGTTGTACGAGATGTCTTCGGCAGGCGCTTCCCTGCTCGACAAGATCCAGTCGCGAACCGCCCGCACGGGCGTCGTCGGGCTCGGCTACGTCGGCCTTCCTCTCGCCGTGGAACTGGCCCGGGCGGGATTCCGTACCACCGGCATCGACCTCGACGAACGCAAGGTCGCCGCGATCCGCGAAGGGCGCTCGTACATCCCCGACGTCGCGACGAGCGACGTGCAGGAGCTCAATCGCGCCGGCCGGCTCGAGGCGACGACGGACTTTTCGATCATCGAAGAACTCGACACGGTCAACATCTGCGTGCCGACGCCGCTTCGAAAGACCAAGGACCCCGACATGTCGTACATCGTCTCGGCCGTCGAGGCGATCGCCGGGCACCTGCATCCCGGGATGCTGATCGTGCTGGAGTCGACCACCTATCCCGGCACGACGGACGAAGTGCTGCAGCCGCTGCTCGAAACGACCGGGTTGAAGGCCGGCCGGGACTTCTTCCTCGCCTTCTCTCCGGAGCGCGTGGACCCGGGCAATCCCACCTTCCAGACCCACAACGTGCCCAAGGTGGTGGGAGGGCTGACCCCGGCCTGCTCCGCTCTCGCGGCGGCGCTTTACGGGTCCGCCATCGAGACGATCGTGCCGGTCAGCTCCACCCGCGTGGCCGAGATGGTGAAGCTGCTCGAGAACACGTTCCGCGCGGTGAACATCGCGCTGGTCAACGAACTGGCGCTGATGTGCGACCGCATGAAGATCGACGTCTGGGAAGTCGTGGAGGCGGCCAAGACCAAGCCGTTCGGATTCATGGCGTTCTACCCGGGACCGGGGCTCGGCGGCCACTGCATTCCGATCGATCCCTTCTACCTGTCGTGGAAGGCGAAACAGAGCGGCTTCGACCCGCGGTTCATCGAGCTTGCGGGATACATCAACGGCGCCATGCCCCACTACGTGGTCGAGAAGGTCGCCGACGCACTGAACACCAGACGGAAGTCGGTCAACGGCGCGCGGATCCTGATGGCGGGAGTCGCCTACAAGCGTGACATCGACGACATCCGCGAGTCTCCGGCGCTCGACATCATGGGCCTGCTGCACACCAGGGGGGCGCAGGTCGACTACACCGATCCCCAGGTGCCGCAGCTGCCCGGACGCGCGTGGGCCGGCGGGATCGACCTGCAGTCGGTGGACCTCGCGGGGAACCTCGTCGGCAACTACGACTGCGTCGTGATCGCGACCGAACACAAGGCGTTCGATTACGGCGCTCTGGTGGCAGGCGCGCAACTGATCGTGGATACGCGGAACGCGATCAGGGGATCGCATCCGCACGTGTTCAAGCTGGGCGCGCCGACGCGTGAACACGAAGACGCCCCGATGGGCGTCTCCTAGGCGCAACGCTCGTGGGGACATGCGAACGCTCTTCTGGATCTCGATCGCCTTCATCGTCTACGTCTACGCCGGCTATCCTCTGCTGCTCGCCGCCTGGGCGCGGTGTGTGCGCCGCCAGCCGCAGATGACGGCCGGCTGGACGCGGTGGCCCTCGATCTCGATCGTGATCGCCGCCCGCAACGAAGGACGCCGGCTCCAGGATCGCATCCAGAACCTGCTCGAGATCCCCTATCCCGGCCCACGCGAGATCATCGTCGTGTCGGACGGCTCCACCGACGACACCACGCAGGTCGCCGGCGCCTTCCGCGGCGCCGTCCGGCTGATTGCACTCCCCGCCGGCGGCAAACCGAGCGCGCTCAACGCCGGAGTCGCTGCCGCGGCCGGGGAGATCGTCGTCTTTGCCGACGCCCGTCAGCGTTTCTCGCGCGGCGCCCTCATCCATCTGATCGAGAACTTCGGCGATCGTCAGGTCGGCGGCGTGACCGGTGAACTCGTGCTCGACGCCGAACACCCGCGAACGGAAGGGGACGATGCGTCCACGGTCGGCGATGGGCTCAGTCTCTACTGGAAGTACGAGAAGTGGCTGCGCCGGAACGAAAGCCGGGTCTGGTCCACGCTGGGCGCGACGGGCGCCATCTATGCGCTGCGCCGCGGCCTCTGGCAACCCCTCCCCGCCGACACGCTCCTCGACGATGTGCTCGCGCCGATGCGCGCGGTGCTGGCGGGATCGCGGATCGTGTTCGATGAGCGGGCACGCGCCTTCGACCGCGCCTCGGCGGACGCGGCCGTCGAGGCGCGACGCAAGGTGCGCACCCTCGCCGGCAACTACCAGATCCTCGCGCACGAACCCAGGCTGCTGCTGCCCGTCGTCAATCCGGTGTGGATCCAGTATCTGTCGCACAAGGTGGCGAGGCTGGGTGTGCCGTGGGCGCTTGCGGCGGCGCTCGTCTCGAGCGCCGCGCTGATGTTCGACGCCTGGTTCTACGCGGCCGCGTTCGGCCTGCAGGCGGCCTTCTACGCGCTGGCCGGCTACGGCGCCTGGTCCGAGCACCGCGCCCGGCGCACGCGTGCGTTCACGGCAACCGTTACGGAGGTCGCTCGATGAAAGCGCTGGACCGGTTCGCCCGGGTCGCCTACACGTTCGTGGTCATGAACATCGCGTCGGTCGTCGGGCTGTTCTCGCTCAGACGAGGCCGCGAGGTCTGGAAATGAACGAGCGGCTCGCGTTCGGCTACGGCACCGGCGGGCGTGGCCCCGGCGACATTCTGCCGTTGACGCCGGCGGCACCCGGGCGAGCGAACGCCGTGACACATGCCGGTGAACCGGCGGACGTCGCGCCGGCACGGGAGCGCCGCGACTGGGCATTTCTGGGGCTGCTCGCGTTCACGGGGGTCCTCTACTTCCGGCCGCAGGACCAGATTCCCGGCATGGCGTCGGTCCCCTTCGCCGAGATCTTCGCGATCATCGGACTGCTCGCGATGGTCACGGGACGCCTGGCGCGCGGGCTGCCGGTGACCCGCATCACGCCGGAACTGGCGGGCGTCGCGGCGCTCGGATTCGTCATCCTCGCCACCGCGCCGTTCTCCATCTGGCCGGGCGGAGCGGTCGGCACGTTCACCAACGTCTTCGCCAAGGTGATCCTCATCTACATCCTGATGATCAACACCCTGACGACGACCGAGCGGCTCTATCGCTTCATGACGGTGGTCGTGCTCGCCACCGGCTACATCGCGACGCGTGCGGTCTTCGACTATGCCCGCGGCATCAATCTCATCGAGAACGGCCGGGTGCAGGGAGCCGTCGGCGGGATGTTCGGCAACCCGAACGACCTCGCGTTGAACATGGTGGCGGTGCTCCCGCTCTCGGTGCTCATGGCGATCCAGGCCAAAACGACGCTGGGACGTCTCGGCGCGGCCTTTCTCGGCATGATGATGATCAGCGCTGTGATGGTCTCCTATTCGCGGGGAGGCTTCGTCGGCCTGGCGGTCATGCTCCTGATTCTCGGCGTCCAGCTCGCGCGCAGGAAGCCGGCAATGGCCGCGGTCGGCGTGCTGCTGCTCCTCTTCGCGGTGCCGTTCGCGCCGTCGTCCTACTGGGAACGCGTCGCGAGTATCACCGACGACAGCCTCGACGCCACCGGGTCACGTGAAGCGCGGCGGATCCTGCTCACGGAAGCCTGGCACACGTTCCTGACGTTTCCGTTCCACGGTGTGGGCGCCGGACAGTTCGCGAACTACAACCCGCCCGAGCGTCTCGAGATCTGGCGCGAAACACACAACGTCGTCCTGCAGGTCGCGGCGGAACTCGGCCTTCCCGGGCTGGCGGTGTTCCTGTTCCTTTTGTACCGCTCGATCGCCGCAAGCCTGACGACCCGCCGGCTGGTGAAACGGGCCCGCGGGCTGAGTGCGCGTCCGTCCTGGCAGGCGCATGCGCCTCCACCGGCCGCGGTCATCGGGCGCGATGAAGCGGCGCTGCTTGACGCGCATGCCGCCGCGATGATGTCGGCGATCGTCGGCTGGCTGGTCTGTGCCATGTTCGCCTCGGTCGCCTACAGCTGGACTTTCTATTACCTGCTGGCGCTGGTTGCCGCGCCGGTCACGATCCTCCGGCAACGGCTGGCCGCCGGAGGTCGTGCCGGGGGGCCATCGCTCCGGGTCCCGGAGCGCGTGTGAGCGCCATGCCGCGAGGACCTGTGCCTACCGTCAGCATCGTCATGCCCGCCTACAACGTGGAGCCGTTCATCGGCGAAGCGATCGAGTCGGTGCTCGCGCAGACCTACACCGACTACGAACTGCTGATCGTCGATGACGGCGCGACGGATGGGACGCGGCTCGTGGCGGAACGCGCCGCGGCGCGGGACCGGCGCATCCAGCTGATCGTCCAGGAGAACCGCGGCCTCCCTGCCGCGCGGAACGCGGCCCTGCGGCGTTCGCGTGGCGAGTACATTGCCCTCCTCGACAGCGACGACATCTGGACGCCAGGGTTCCTCGCGGCGCAGATGGCGATTCTACAAGCGCGGCCGGAGATCGACGTGGTCACCGGCAATGCCTGGACGCTGGGCAGCCACGAGCACGGCCTGCCGGCCCGGCCGACACCCGATCCGCGTCCCGCACCGAACCTCTATACGATCCTCGGCGACGAGTTCTCGGTGTTCATCATGTCGGTGTTCCACCGGCGGGTCTATGAGACGATCGGCGGCTTCGACGAGCTGCTGCGCACGAACGAGGACTTTGACTTCTGGCTCCGCGCGGCGCTCGCCGGCTTCACCTTCGCCAGAAACGACACCCCGCTCGGACACTACCGTCGCCGCGACGACAGCCTGTCGGCGAGCCAGGTCAGGATGCTGCGCGGCGCGCTGCGGGTGTACTACAAGCATCGTCCGGCGCTGATGGGGATCCCGCCGGCGCTGCGGCTCCTCGACGATCGGGTCAGACAGTTCGAGGCCGATCTGAGCGCCGCGGAAGTTCGAGAAGCCATCGACCAGAAGGATTTTTCCGCCGCATCGCGCCATCTCTCCGCGCTGAACGAGCGCCGCGGCGGCGCGTCGGTCCGGATCGCGCGCATGCTCGCCCAGTGGACGCCGAATCTGCTGTGGCGCGCGTACAGAGCCAGGCGGCGCCGCCGGCCGGCGGGTCCGCACATGCTGACGCGATGACGATTCCTCGAGAGGTGCTGGAGATCGAGACGATGCCCGAGAGCTACCGGAAGACGCACTACACCCTTCGACACCGCGTGATCGCCAACCTGAGTCAGCGGCTCGACGGCCTGACCTACACGCAACGCCACGGTCTGATCCGCGGGATGCGCCGGCAGGGCGGCCTGGGCTTTCTTCCCGCGATCCTGGCCGGGAGAAACCAGGAGACGGCCGAGCACCGCTTTCTGCGCTCGCTCGATCTGGCTGACAAGGTGGTTTACGAGATCGGCGCCTTTCAGGGGATCCTGACGCTCTTCTTCAGCAGCCGCGCCCGGGAGGTGATCGCCTACGAGCCCAATCCGCCGTCGTTCGGACGGGTCGAACGGAATCTCCGGCTGAATGGGCGCACGAACGTCCGCCTGCGGAACCTGGCCGTCGGCGACAGGACGGGCACGTTGACGCTGCTTTCAGATCCGCTGATGCCCGGAGGCACGACGGGAGATCCGTCGGTCGCCAGGCAGATCGAAGGGTCGTCGCCGGCAACGTCCGTGGAGGTGCCGGTGGTGACCCTCGATGAAGACATCACCGCGGGCCGGCTCCCGCCCCCCGACTTGATCAAGATCGACATCGAAGGCATGGAGTTGACCGCGCTGCGCGGAATGCCGCAGACGGTCCGGCGGTATCGGCCGGACCTCTATATGGAGATGCACGGCGCGACCAGGGAGCACAAGGACAGGAACGTGCGCGCGATCGTGGAGTTCGTGTCGGGCATTGGATACGCCGACATCACGCACGTGGAAACCGGCGCCAGAATCCATCCCGGAAACGCCACGCTGGCGCGCGAAGGACATCTGTTCTGCCGGGCATGACGGCCGGCAAAACGGCACTGGCCGCTCCCCCGCGAGAGGGAGCGGCCAGTGAATTGCACCCAATGGTGAACGTGCTGCGTCAGTTGATCCTGAACACCGCCACGACCGGATCGTGGTCGGACGGATAGACGCCGTTCACCCGCGTATCCGGCACGTTCACGCTCACCAGCGACAGCGCCGACACCCTCGAGTAGAAGATGTAGTCGAAGCGCGAGCCGCCGTGCGTGTTGCCGGTGCCGTTGTAGGCTGACGCGGTGCCGTTGTTCACGGCCGCCGCCCATGCGTCCTGATAGGGCTGGGCGATGATGTTGTAGTCGCTCGTGCCCGGCCAGGTGTTGAAGTCACCCATCATGATCCGCGGCTCGCCGAACCTGCTCATCCAGTTGACGGCTTCCCGGATCTGGACCGGACGCCAGGACGAATTGTCGTACTCGACGTGCGTCGAGAACAGGGTGACGTTCCGGCCGTTCACCGAGATCGTCACGGCCGCGACACCCCGCTGATAGCTGAGGAGCGTCGAAGACTGCGAGACCGGGGCGTACCGCGAGAACACCACGTTGCCGTATCCGGTCGAGCCTCCATATACGTTGACGATCTGCCGGTACCACTGCTGGCCGGTGCGCTGTTCGATCAGCGACTCCAGGTGATTCGCCATGTCGAAGTTCCAGGCGCACGAACCCGAGTAGAAGTTGATCTCGTTGACGCTGACCACGTCAGGCCGCTGAGCGGCAATGACATCGGCGATGCGGCCGGGATTGCAGACGCCGTCGCTGCCCTTCGTCTTCTTGACGTTGTACTGCATCACCTTGAGGGTCGTGCTCCCGCCGCCCGTCGAGGGGCTGGGTGAAGGCGCCGGCGCCGGCGCCGGGGCCGGCTGCGACGTCCCGGACCCGCCATAGGTGATGACGAGACGCGGACGCAGCGAAGGATACGGGGACCGGGTGGAATGGAACTCCTTGTAGTTTCCGCCGCTGACACCGCCGGTGTCGACCAGCGCCATCCGGGTGTAGCGCGAACCATACTGACCATTCACCACCGCCTGCACCAGCGCGGTCACGTCGAACTTGTGCGCCGATCCAACCTGGTTGCTGACGTAGGTCGTACCGTAGCTCTGGCCCAGGTCGCCACCGGGCCTGCTCCAGGGCTGCCCGTTCCGGAACTGGTACCAGTTGGTTTCCCACCTGACGAACGATCGGTTCACGTAGTAGGCGGTAAACGGCCGGTTCTCTGAACTCTCGGCCTGATTGAGCACGAGATACAGGTAGGCGCTCTGGATCTTCGCGTTGGCTGGCAGGTAGTTCTGGGTGTCGAACTTCAGGAAGATCCGCCGCGTATACGTTTCCGAGGAGCTGACCTTTGAAGCCAGCACGGGGCTGTTGCTGAAATCCGTCCAGCCGTGCGCGCCGCCCTGAATCGTCAGATCGGCGTTGATGTGCGTACCGGGCGTATCGAGCGTCACTGTGGTTTGCGCCGACGCCGGAGTAGCGACGCTACAAACCGCGACGGACGCGACGAGCAGTTGAAAGAGCCTTCGCACAATACGAGTCGGTGAGCACACGGGGATTGCCATAGATCGGCCTCCGGGGTCTTGAACGCGCGGACGCGTAGTCGTTTGTTGTTGCTTCGGAGAGCGACGTGCTCCGCGATCCGCTGCCTGCCATGTGAAGGTGCGGGGCCCGGTACACACGGACACCGTCGTGGGCGCCGGCAGTGAACCGGCAAGGCGCCTCAATCACGCATCGATCGGCTTGAGCGGAATACGCGGGCGAGAACGTCTGCCCGCCGTCGTAATAAGGGCAAGGTCGCTGCCAAAGGCGAAACGCTCGATTTCCCTAACGTTTCGGCGCTTTCAGGGGGTGGAAGCGCTTTCAGGCAAATACCTGACCTGTGGCTGACGGTTGATTTTGTAAGTTTTACGTATACGGACGAGGCAGCGGGTTAAATTGCCCGTAAATGCTACGTTTGCGATCGCGAACGCGAATACTGCTGAGTTGTGAGTGGCGTCACTTTGGGCGTGTGTCGGGTGTCAATACCCCGCGTTCCGGGTTGAAATGTCGCGAGTTCATGCACACTTGCGTGTGGCCTCCCCTGTTCAGGGGAGACGAGCGTTGACACGGGAACGCTGGAACATCAGGCGAGCGCGCGGCGTGGACCCAGGCTCCGCATCAACGAGAACCGCCACACCACGATGTTCCGCGCCAGGCGATCCACACGGCGAGCCCACCTCGCGTCGGTCGACAGGATCTCGCGCTCGAACACGTCCTGCAGTTCGGCCTTGCTGAGCATCGACGACATCCACTCGTGGTCCATCGCCCAGATCACGCCGGCGAGCGCGAGCTGATGCCGGCTGGCCCCCGTCGCACGATACAGGTCCCGGATCCGGGCGCAGTTGCTCATGTGCCGGACGAACTTGTGCGCCTTCCGCGACCGCTCGCCTTCGGTTCGGTTGCGCTGCGCGACCTTCAGGAACTTGTGCACCCCGAAGGCGAAGCATTCGAAGTCCGAGACGATCTCCCCATGGTTCGCAAACGGCGCCGGCGGCCCGTCCCACATCATCCGCGTGACGTTCGGAGGATCGGGATCCACGAACAGATCGTCGGTGATGTCGCCCCAGCTGACCCCCGAGCGAAAGAGGTGCACGCCGAGCGTTTCCAGCTCGGTGAAGCCGTCCCAGATCGGAAACGTGAAGTGCTGCACGTCCGGGTGCCTTCCGGCAGCGCGCACGACCTCCTCGAGGGCGGCTGGCCGCCGGAGCGTCATGTCGGCATCGAGCTTCAGGAAGAGATCGAACGAAGACGCGCGTTCCGCGATGGTCCGGTAGAGCCGATTGTGGGCAGCCTGATTCGGTAGACCCTCGATGATCTGGTGCTCGAACCCTCTGAACGACTGGGCGGCGAGTTGACGGCGGAGGATCGGCAAGGCCGCTTCTCCGCTGCTCAACGTGAGGATCAGAAGGCGCGCCATCCTACGAGACGCTGACCTGCGGGGACGGAATCGCCACCTTCCGCTCCG
The DNA here is from genome assembly GCA_036401215.1 of Vicinamibacterales bacterium. Classification (GTDB taxonomy): domain Bacteria; phylum Acidobacteriota; class Vicinamibacteria; order Vicinamibacterales; family 2-12-FULL-66-21; genus JACDCA01. Next base: position 18,518 of record DASWVN010000281.1, read on the forward strand.
TCCACCGCTGCTTGAGCACGCCGGCGAAGAAACACAACCAGAGTTCGTGTTCGAAGGCCGTGACCGCGTCGCCACGGAACCATGCGGCAATGAGGTCGCGCACCCGGGTCAGGAATGTTCGATACATGTAGCGGGGCACGCCGGCAATCTGCGGGACCTTCGAGAAATCCAGGCGCGAGTTGTCCGGTGAATCCATGTCGACACCCAGCTTCGCGAAGAGGATCGCGCGGCTGATGCCGTGCCAGTAGTACCAGCGCCGGAAGTACGGCTTGCGCAGACGATCGGGTTCGACGACGTGGTGGACCACCATCGAGGGGACGTAAAAGCCGCGCAGCCCCGCGGCCCTGGCCCGCAGGTGCCACTCGCGTTGCGCCTGGTTGCGCAGCGTGCCGGCCTTGCGTCCGAGCCGGTTGTCGAACAGGTCGGCGCGTTCGAACGCCTCTCGTCGCGTCGCCGTGTTGATGCCGAGCGGCCAGGGGATCCCGTTCACGCCGAATTCGAGCGGCGTATCGCCATGATCCTGCAGCGCCAGCACGGCCCAGTGCGGCCCCGGCCGGTGCGGCAGCCACGCCGGGCGATCGGCCTTCCAGAGCGGCAGCACTTTGCCTCCGACGTAATCGCAGTCGAACGCCGCCAATCCTTCGGCCGCGCGCCTCAACCAATCGGGTTCCACCCGGGCGTCATCGTCGGTCGTCGCGATGATCCTGCCGGCCGCGGCACGGATCCCGGTATTGAGCGCCGCATACCTGCCCTGCTCAGGCTCATGAAGATATCGAAGCGGAACGGGAAAGCTGGCGCGCTCCGCCTCGACCACCGCCTTCGTACCGTCGGTCGAGCGATTGTCGACGACGATGAGTTCCCAGTCTCCGGCGACGTCCAGTTTGGCGATGCTGCGGATCGTCTCACGCAGCTCGTCGGCCCGGTTGTAGGTGGGGATGATGATCGAGAACTCCATAACGCCCACGCTTATGCAGGAGCTGAGCCATCCTCAGCCGTGTCGCCAGGGAGCCGGTGCGGTTTCGCCGAATGTCAGAAAACGAACAAACAATCGGCCGGCTGACCCGTGGATCAGCCGGCCGGCGGGGTTCACTGGAACTGGAGGTACCCGAAGTTGCCGACGCCGGAGTTCTCCGCGTTGCGCGTCAGCATCTCGAGACGGATGGTGCGTTGCCCCTGCGTGAGCGGGACGCCACTGACCGTGATCGTCTGCCAGCTGTCCCATCCGCCCGTGTTCGGCACGGACACCGGTCCGGATCGATCCACGCCGTCCACCAGGATGCGGAACGTGGCTCCGGATCCGACGTTCGCCACGCGGATCGCGATCGAGTAGGTGCGGGTCTGCGTCACGTTGACCGTGTACGCCAGCCACTCTCCGACCCGCGTCCACCCGACGTAGTACCCGGCGTTGTTCGGATCGGCCGTCGCGTCGATGTCGACATCGCCGGTTCGGTAGAAGCCACCGCGGTTGCCGGAATCGGCGTCCACGTACGACACACCCGAACCGCCAACATCGAAGTTTTCGGCCTGGACGATCCCCGGCAGCGCTACCGGCGTGCCGCCGAACGCGGGATTGGGCGGCGGCGGTGTCGAGGATCCCTGGGTGAACCGGAACCAGTTGAAGTTGCCGGCCCCGTTCTGCGTGCTCACCGTCGCCAGCACGACCCGCACGACGTGCTGCCCCGCCGACAACTGAACGCCGGACTTCGAGACGGTTTGATAGGTCTGCCAGCCGCCGGTGTCCGGCACGGTGATCGGTCCGGTTCGATCGACGCCGTCGACCTCGACACGGAACGTCGCGCCGGTCCCCATGTTGGCCACCCGGGCTTCGAACGTATACGTTCCGGAGGTGGCCACGTTCACGGTGTAGCGCAGCCACTCACCGGCGCGGGTCTTACTCAAGTTGTAGCCGCCGCCTGAATCGGCGGCCGGCTC
>DASWVN010000282.1:0-21071 GCA_036401215.1 Vicinamibacterales bacterium
GCGATCCTGTGGATCTTCCAGCGGACGCCGCCGATCCGGGTCGACAACTGGTTCCGGCGCCTGCAGCTCGTCTCTGCCGCGGCCTACAGTCTCGGGCACGGCGGCAACGACGCGCAGAAGACGATGGGGATCATCGCCGGCGTGCTCTTCGCGGGCGGCTACATCTCGGAGTTCCGCATCGACCTGTGGGTCGTGCTCGCGGCGCATGCCGCCATTGCGCTCGGAACGCTGTCGGGCGGATGGCGGATCATCCACACGATGGGCTCGAAGATCACCAAGCTGCAACCCGTCGGCGGGTTCGCCGCCGAGACCGCCGGCGCCATCTCGCTGTTCACGGCGACGCACCTCGGCGTCCCCGTGAGTACAACGCACACGATCACCGGCGCGATCATCGGCGTCGGCTCGATCAAGCGTCTCTCCGCCGTCCGCTGGGGCATCGCCGGCCGCATCGTCTGGGCCTGGATCCTCACGATCCCCGCCTCCGCCATCATCGCCGCGGTTACCTGGTGGATCGTCGCGAAGACGATCGCTCCATAGTCACTGCTTTGTGGCGACAGCCGCAGCACTGAACTTGCGGCTGCCGGATCATTCGCGAGACCTGTCGTAATACTTCACCGCCGAGGGCGCCGTGGACGCAGAGGTCTTGTTGTTGTCACGGGTGTGACCGGCGCCGGGGTTGATCTCGGTGCCGTTCAGATCCCGAAGCCTACCCAGGAAATCTCTGCGCTCACGGCGCCCTCCGCGGTGAGGGATTGAGACAGTTGCTGGTATCAGCTCGTTACTCCGCATTCCCGGAAGTGGCTGTCGCCACTATTTCACCCAGCCGGTAATTCCACGGTCAGTACCGCGCCGCGCTGAGGACGGTTCTCGGCGCGCACCGCGCCTCCGTGCAGTTCGACCAGGTGTTTGACGATGGCGAGGCCGAGGCCGGTGCCGCCGTCGCCGCGGGTGCCGCGGGCGCGGGCCTTGTCGACGCGGTAGAAGCGTTCGAAGACGCGGTCCAGGTCCTGCTCGGGGATGCCGGCCCCCTCGTCGCTGACGGTGATCAGGATCCGATCGCCGTGCCGGTGCGCGCTGAGGGTGATGGTGCTGCCCTCGGGGGAGTGGTTGATCGCGTTCTCGAGCAGGTTGCGGAGCGCGTCGTGCAGCTTGCCCGGATCCCCGGGGACGATCGTCGCGTCGCTCGCCACGTTGCGGACGACTGACTGACGCCGGTCCTCCAGCCGATCCTCCAGGTCCGCTTCGATCCCATCGAACAGGGCGTCCACCTGGCAGGGGACCCGCTCGAGCGGCTCCTGCCCGGCGTCGAGGCGCGCGAGCCGCAGCAGGTCGCTGACGAGCCGTTCCATTCGCCGCGTGTGGCGGGTGATGGTCTCCAGGAACTTGTGCGCCTGTGCCTCGTCGGGGACGCCGTCGAGCAGCGCTTCGACGTAGCCGCGCACGGCGGTGAGCGGCGTGCGCAGTTCGTGCGAGACGTTGGCGACGAAGTCGCGGCGGATCTGGTCGGCCTTGCGCAGATCGGTGATGTCGTGGAGGACGAGCACCGCGCCGCGCTGGTTGGCCGCGGTGACCGGCGCGCTGCGGGCAATGAACGTCCGCTCGGTGGCGAGCGGGAGCTGGAACTCACGTCCGCCGCTGCGCTGACCGTTCAACGCGTCGCCGAGCTGCGCCGCGATCACCGGATGCCGGACGATCTCGAGATAGTGCCGTCCTTCGGGATCGTCCACCGTCCTCAGCATCCTCCGCGCCGCGTCGTTGACGAGCTGCAGTTTGCCGTACTGATTGACGACGAGGACCCCTTCGATCATGCCGGCGAGGATCGCTTCGAGCAGCGCGCGGTCGGCGGCGCGCACGCCCAGTTCGTGGACCGTGTCGTCGAGCACCCGCGCGACGGTGCCGATCTCGTCGGTCCCGTACTGGCTCGAGAGCCGGGTGAAATCGCCGGCGGCGTACCGCTCCGCGGTGCTGGCGATGGCGCGGAGGCGGCGCGCCACGATCGCGGACGTGATCCAGGAGAGCGCGAGCGCGACGACGCTGCCGATCAGAAGGCCCGCAAGCGCCACGTTCCAGATCGTGGACAGCTGATCGTGGACCTCCACGAGCGGCAGCGCGAGCCGGACGACCGCGAGTTGCGGGAGGTCCGGATTGCGGACGGGGACCGCCACGTAGAGCATGTCGGCGCCGAGTGTTGCGCTCGCGCGTCGCGAAACGCCGAGACCCGACGCGAGCGCCTGGCGGACCTCGTCCCGGTCCGCATGATTCTCGAGCCCTGCGAGCGCCGCGGATTCGATCTCGGAGTCGCCGACGACGGTCCCGTCAGGCGCGATGAACGTGACGCGCGCCGAGCCGAGCGTTCCAAGCGTGTCGGCTTCCGCGTCGAGCGCCTCCGGCGTGACGGCGCGCTGACGGGACAGCAGTTCGCCGGCGAGCCGCGCTTCCGTGATCAGCGTCCGTTCGATCCGCGCATCGACCGACCGCCGCACCGACCACGACAGCAGGAGCGTCGTGGCGAGCAGTGCAGCCGTCGCGGCCGCCAGCGAGGTGAGAAAGAGACGGGTGCGGAAGGTCAATGCTGAATGCTGAATGCTGAATGCTGAAGCATGCAGCGGCTAGATCAACTTGTACCCGAATTGCTTCACCGTCTCGATCGCCTCGTTGAGCACCGGCAGCTTCTCTCGCAGCCGGCGGATGTGCACGTCGACGGTGCGCGTACCTCCCGTGTAGTGATACCCCCACACATCGGTGAGCAGGAGATCCCGCGAGAGGACGCGGCCGCGATGCTTCACGAAGTACTGAAGGAGGAGGAACTCCTTTGCCGTGAGCTTCACCTCTTCGCCGTCGAGCGTCACCGTGTGGCTCGCGGTATCGATCCGGATCGGGCCGTACTCGAGGACCTCTGCGGTTCCACTGCCGCCGTCCTCACGCCGGCGCAGGCGCGCGGCGGCCCGCGCGACCAGTTCGCGCGGGCTGAACGGCTTGGTCACGTAGTCGTCGGCGCCAAGCTCGAGACCGGCGATCCGGTCCGCCTCTTCACCGCGCGCGGTCAACATGATGACCGGCAGATCTGAGGTCGACGCATCGCGCCGGATGGCGCGGCACAGCGCCATGCCGTCCACGCCGGGCAGCATCACGTCGAGGATGACGAGGTCCGCCGGATGCTGCCGAAGATGGTTCATCACCTCGGATCCCGACGACAGCTGAGTGGTCGAATGCCCCGCACCCTGAAGGTAGTGGACGATGAGATCGGCGATGTCGGGATCGTCTTCGACGATCAGGATGTGAGCCATGGAGCGGAATGGTTGTGCCTTCCAGAGGACAGTCCGAATTGTCTCATTCGGCGTGATTCGCCACAAATCCTGAGAAATCCGCGTATTTTCGTATGCCGTCGCCATGGCATCCACCTTGGAGTGATGACTGGCGTGACAGATGCGGAGGTGAGTCCCATGAGAGGCATGCAGATGAAGTCGCTGTGGGGTGGCGTGGCCGCGGGCGCGCTGCTCTTGACATACGGATGCGGCGCGCAGAACGCGTCGGGCGTTCAGGCGCAGCAGGCGGCACCGCCGGCCGGTCAGCCGGTGGTCGTGAGCTGCGAGCCGCACCAGCGCACGCTCGTGCGGCCGGTCGTCGTCAATGGCGCGACGATCTCGCAGATCGAGTGCGTGGCGGCCGAAACGCAAGCCGCCGCCTATGCGCAGCCAGCAGCGGTCGCGCAGCCCGCGCCTGTCTACGCGCAGGCCGCGCCGCGCACGCAGCCGCCGGTGGTGTATCGCGATCTCGAGCCGGCGCGGGTGGAGACGGTCCGCACGGAGTCCGTCGCGCGCCCGGTCCGCACGGGGCAGGTGGTCTACGATGAGCCGGTCCGCGTCGAGAAAAAGCGCTCGGTGAAGAAGAGCGCCGTCATCATCGGGTCCTCGGCCGCGGTCGGCGCCGGCGTCGGTGCCGTCACCGGCGGCAAGAAAGGCGCGCTGATCGGCGCCGCGATCGGCGGCGGCGGCGCGGCGATCTGGGACCAGATTACGCGGCGCTGACGCGCCGCGATGGAAAATGGTCAATGGTAGATGGTAAAGGGCCGGTGATCCCGGCTCTTGCCATTTCCCGCCTTTTTGCCATTTACCATTTTCCATTTACCATCCCAAGGTGCTCATTCTCTCAGCGCTCACCTTGGGTTTCCTTCACGGTCTGGGCGCCGATCACCTCATGGGGATTGCGGCGCTGTCGTTGTCTCCGGTGCCGGGCGGGCCGGCGGTGCAGCGGGCTCGGGCGCTGGGGATCGCGGTCCGGTTTGCGCTCGGGCATGCGGTGCTTCTCGGCGCCGGTGCGGCCGCGCTGATCGTGCTCGGATGGTCGCTGCCGCTCGCGTTCGAACGGGGCGGGGAAATCCTCGGCGGCACTTTGCTCATCGTCCTGGGCGCCATCGCAATGTGGGGCGTGTTCTCGGGCAAGGTCTACGCGCACTCGCACGTGCACTCCGGTGAGCCGGCGCCTCACCTGCACCTCCACTTCGGCGGCCGCGAGCAGCATCCACCCGCGCTGGCGCACTCGCACCTGCCGACCATCATCGGCGCCGCGTTCGCGCTCAGCAGCCTGCGGGCCTTGACGATGCTGGAGGGGTTCGGGGACAGCGTGGCGAGCGTGACGCTGGCAAGCATGCTCGGGCTCGTCGGGGTGTTCGCGGTCGGCATCCTCATCTCGATGTCACTTTTCGGCCTGCTCTTCGCCCATGTGATGTCCACGAAAGCAGTCCTCGGCCTGGGCCGCGCGTCGTCGGGCCTGATGGCGGCCGCCTCGATCGCCCTGGGCGGCTACTGGATCTTCGCCGCCCTCTAGGCCTCTTCAGGCCATTTCGCCGGTTCTTCGCATTTTTTCATTTCATCCCACAATTTGGCCCTGAAATGGGGCCATCGGCGCCCTTTCCGTGGCGATCTGCGCTTGCGCTTGGTCGGGTAAACAGGGTATAAACGCGCCCACAAAGACGGTAGATCAGCTTCCCACAAGACGGTAGGCCGGCTTCCTTAAAGGATGGACAAGATGGCAAAACTGAAGATCGCAACGCTCATGGCGCTGCTGATCGTGGCCGGAGTGTGGCCGGCTGCCGCGCAGGAGACGCGCGGATCGATCGAAGGCGTGGTCAAAGATGCGTCCGGTGGTGTGCTGCCGGGCGTGACGGTAGAAGCCAGGAATCAGTCCGGCGCGACCTCGACAGCGGTCACGGACGAGCGCGGCTTTTACCGCTTTCCGGTGCTGCCGGTCGGTACCTACACGATTACGGCGGCACTCGACGGTTTCAACAAGGCCGTCCGGTCCGACATCCTGCTCACCATCGGGCAGCAGTTGAGGGTCGAACTCACGATGATGGTCGGGTCGCTGTCGGAGTCGGTGAACGTCACCGCCGAGTCGCCGATCGTCGACGTCAAGAAGAGCACGGTCAATACGACGATCACGGCTGAAACCATCGATCTCATCCCGAAAGGCCGCGACTTCCTCGATGCCATCGTCGGCATTCCCGGGACGAACGACGTCAGCCGCGCCGGCGGCATCATGATCGACGGCGCCACAGCGACCGAGAACCGCTACGTCGTGGACGGCATGGACACGACCAACCTCCAGACCGGTGTCTCGGGCAAGCGGGTCATCATCGACTTCATCGATCAGATCTCGGTCCAGAGATCGGGTTACAACGCGGAGTACCGCGCCGCCACGGGCGGGGTCATCAGCGCCATCTCGAAGAGCGGCACCAACGTGTACCGCGGCGAGCTTGGCTTGAATTACACCGGTCCGAAGCTGAACCGCCCGCTTCAGGGTGATGTTCGTCCCACGCTTCAGCTCAGCCCGGTCGACAATACGACCGCCGAGTACATCTTCAACCCTCGTCTGCATGAGACCTACCAGCTCGAGCCTGTCGGCCAGCTGAGCGGCCCCATCATCCAGAATCGGCTCTGGTTCTTTGCCGGCGTGGCGCCGAGCCGTCAGAAACAGACGCGAACGGTGACGTGGGCCAATCCGAATCCCGCGGGACCGCAGACGCAGACGTTCGAGGACATCGACATCAACAACCAGTACATGTACTCGGTGACCGCGCAGCTGACCGGCGGGCTCCGCGGCCGATTCAACGGCAACAACGGACGTTCGGACCCCGGCTTGAGCGTCCCGGCGTTCGACGCGGCTAGCGGTGTGAGCACGACCAACCCGCTGAACTTCAATCCGCAGCCGACGATCCGCACGTTCGGAAAGAGCGATAGCTACAGCGGCGCCCTTGACTGGAGTGCAACCGACAAGCTGTTCGTCAGCGCCAGCGGTGGCTGGTTCTACACCAACTCGTACAGCGATGGCGGCGAGGTGTTCCGCGGCACGCGCCGCACGTTCACGAATTCGAGCCTGACGTATGCCGATGTTCCTGCGGAATTCCGCCGGGGGACGGGCTTTGCGGACAATCCGTCGAACAGCTTCACGGACCACGACGAGTTCACCCGGTTGAACCTCAACGGCGAGGTGTCGACCTTCCGCCAGTGGAAGGGGCAGCATTCGCTGAAGGCGGGGGTGCAGTACGAGCGCCTCGGCAACAGCGTCAGCCGCGGAGAGCAGTTCCTCAACATTCAGTTCAACTGGAATCAGGTGTTCCAGTCTTCGACGACCGGCGAGACCGATCGCGGGACCTACGGCTGGTACAACGCACGCCGCAACTACACGGCAGGCGATGTCACGTCGCACAACGTCGGCCTGTTCCTTCAGGACCAGTGGAGCGCGACCAGCCGCCTCACGTTCAACGTCGGGGTTCGCGCGGACCGCACCCATATCCCGTCTTACCGGCCGGAGAATCCAAGCTTGTCCTTCTCGCTCGCCGACAAGATCGCGCCTCGCGTCGGTGTCGCTTACGACGTGCGCGGCGACGGCAAATGGAAGGCCTACGGCTCGTGGGGCGTGTTCTACGACATCGAAAAGCTGGACATGCCGCGCGGCGCCTGGGGTGCGGACCGCTGGGTGGACTACCGCTACTCGCTCGACACGTTCGACTGGCAGTCGATCGACTGCACGGATACCGAAGGGGCCGTGGGATGCCCGGGGCGGCTGCTCGAACGTCTCGATCGCAGACATGTGTCCAACGAGCCGGGGAACGTCCTCGTCGACCCGGACCTGAAGCCGATGCGCAGCCAGGAAGCCACGATCGGCCTCGACCGGGAACTGTCGAGTGTGATGAGCATCGGCGTCCGCTACACGCACAAATGGCTCAATGAAACGTTCGAAGACATTGGCGTCATCGATCCCGAACTGGGCGCGGAAGTCTTCTTCATCGCCAACCCGGGCAAGGGCATCGGTCAGTATCCGCTTGGGCCGGAATATCCGGCGACTCCCGAGGCGAAGCGGGTGTACGACGGGTTCGACATCTCCTTCGTCAAGCGGCTCCGGAACAACTGGTCGCTCAACACCAGCCTGGTCCTCAGCCGGCTGTGGGGGAACTACTCGGGGCTGACGAACGCGCAGAGCGAGAGCGCACGGAATGCGCCGAACGTGGGCCGCGCGTTCGACGGCCTGTACATGGCCTTCGATCAGACGGGTACGCCGGTGTACGGCCGGATGGCGGTCGACATCCCGGTGCAGTTCAAGGCGCTGGCGACCTACGTTCTGCCGTGGGGCACCTCGTTCGGCGTCGACTACCGCGCCAACAGCGGTCTGCTCCAGACGACGTTCGTGAACTATCAGACGGTTCCGGTTCCGGTCGAAGGATACGGCGATCTCGGACGCACGCCGGCCTTCAGCCAGACGAACCTGCTGTTCGGTCACACGTTCCGGCTGCCGAAAGGCATGGCCTTCAACGCGCAGCTCACCCTCAACAACCTGTTCGACCAGGACACGGCCACGCGCCTCGACACCACGCCGTTCCGCGAGGGCAGCCTCACGTTCCCGACCGACGCGCAGCGGAACTTCCACACGTTCTTCAACGGCTTCGACTGGGAGCAGCGCCGAGCCGAGATCAATGCCGCGAATCCATCAACCGCCAACCTGGACCCCCGGTACAAGCTTGCCGACCAGTTCCAGGGGCCGCGGTCCGTCCGTGTCTACGCCAGGTTCATGTTCTAATCGGATCCTTTGACGTGCTACGTGAAGGCAGGAGGTCGATCCTCCTGCCTTCATTTTTTTGCGTGAGGAGCCGTCGACCGTCGTTGCTGCCTTGCGCGCATCTGGCCCACGCCCTCCTGTCAACCCTGTAGTTTCGTCCCGGATTTGCCCTAGATGGTGCCGGTGGCGGATCTTCGTGCCGGTCCGCCCTTGTGCCGTGACGAGTGCCCACGGTATAAACGGCCACCCCATTGGGCAAGTCAGCTTTATTCAAAGGATGGACAGGATGGCCAAACTCAAGGTCGTAACGCTTATGGCGTTGCTGATCGTCGCCGGAGTGTGCCCGGCGGCCGCGCAGGAGACGCGCGGATCGATCGAAGGCGTAGTCAAAGATGCGTCCGGCGGTGTGTTGCCGGGCGTGACCGTAGAGGCAAAGAACCAATCTGGCGCGACGTCCACCGCCGTTACCGATGACCGCGGTGTTTACCGCTTCCCGGCGCTGCCGGTCGGCACTTATACCGTGACCGCTTCACTCGACGGGTTCAACCAGGCCGTACGGTCCGACATCCTGCTGACCCTCGGGCAGCAGTTGAGAGTCGAACTCGTGATGACGGTCGGATCGCTGACGGAGTCGGTCAACGTGACGGCGGAGACGCCAATCGTCGACGTCAAGCGGAACTCGGTATCCACCACGATGACCGACGAGGTGATCGACCTGATCCCGAAAGACCGCGATTTCCTGTCTGCCATTACCGGGATCCCCGGCACGAACAACGTCGCGCGCGCAGGCGGCATCATGATCGACGGCGCCACTTCGACCGAGAACCGCTACGTCGTCGACGGCGTCGACACCACCTCCCTCGATACGGGTGATTCGGGCAAGCGGGTCATCATCGACTTCGTCGAGCAGATCCAGGTGCAGCGCTCGGGTTACAACGCCGAGTTCCGCGCCGCCACCGGCGGTGTGATCAGCGCGATCACCAAGAGCGGCACCAACTCGTACCGCGGCGAGGTCGGCCTGAACTACAGCGGTCCGACCCTGAACCGCACCCTTCAGGGCAAGGTGCGCCCGAGCCTTCAGATCAGCACGGTCGACGACCAGACGCTCGAGTACGTCTACCCGGTCCGGCTGCACGAGGAATCGAATTTCGAGCCCGTGTTCCAGTTCAGCGGCCCGATCCTCAGGGACCGCATGTGGTTCTTCGTGGGCGTGGCCCCGGAACGTGAAACCCAGACGCGTGAGGTCACCTGGGCCAATCCGAACCCGAACGGACCGCAGACGCAGGAGTTCCAGGACAAGGAAAAGAACGATCAGTACAACTACACGGTCACGACCCAGCTGAGCGGGAACACGCGGCTGCGGTTCAATGGGAGCCACGGTCGAAGCGACCCCGGTCTGAGCGTCCCCTCGATCGACGCAGGCACCGGCATCAGCACCGCGAATCCGCTGAACTTCAACCCGCAGCCGACGATCAGAACCTTCGGCGCCAGCGATACCTACAGCGGCAGCCTGGACTGGACAGCCACCGAGAAGACGTTCGTGAACTTCACGGCCGGCTGGTATCAGACCAACAGCTACAGCGACGGTGGCGAGCCGTTCACGGCAACGCGCCGGACGTTCGCAAACTCGAGTCTCACCTACGAGGATGTGCCGGAAGCGTTTCGACGGTCGTCGGGTTTCGCCGAGAATCCCGTGAACACCTTCAACGATCACGATGCGTTCGATCGGCTGAACCTCAACGCCGACGTGACGACGTATCGCCGGTGGAAGGGTGAGCACTCGATCAAGATCGGCGCGCAGTACGAGCGGCTCAGCAACAGCGTCAACATCGGCCAGCAGTACGCGAACATCTCGTTCAACTGGAATCGCTCGTACCAGCCCGCCGCCGGTGGCGATCCGGTGCGTGGAACCTATGGCTACTATCTCGTGTCCCGCAGCTACACGTCCGGTGACGTCAGCTCGCACAACGTCGGCCTGTTCGTTCAGGATCAGTGGAGCGTCAACAACCGGTTGACCTTCAACGTCGGGCTGCGCACGGACCGGACCCACATGCCGTCGTACCGCCCCGAGAACCCCAGCCTCGACTTCTCGTTCGGCGACAAGATCGCACCGCGCGTCGGCGCCGCCTACGACATGCGTGGCGACGGCCGCTGGAAGCTGTACGGCTCCTGGGGCGTCTTCTACGACATCGAGAAGCTCGAGATGCCGCGCGGCCTCTGGGGCGCCGACCACTGGGTGCAGTACTACTACACCCTCGACACCTTCGACTGGCAGAACGTCGACTGCGGTGACATCAACGGCGAGACCGGATGCCCGGGAACGCTCATCGAGCGGCTCGACCGCCGGCACGTCTCGAACGACGCCGAGAATCTCCTCGTCGATTCCAACCTCAAGCCGATGAGGTCGCAGGAAGCGACGATCGGTCTGGACCACGAGCTCAGCCAATACTCGAGCATCGGCGTGCGCTACACGCACAAGTGGCTGAACCGCGCGATCGAGGACGTCGGCGTCATCGATCCGGAGGTCGGTGCCGAGATCTTCTTTATTGCCAATCCCGGCGAGGGCATTGGCGAGTTCCCCCTCGGCCCAGACTATCCGGCAACGCCGAAAGCCAAGCGCGTCTATGACGGCTTCGACATCTCGTACAACCGCCGCCTGCACAACAACTGGTCGCTCAACACGAGCGTGGTGATCAGCCGGCTGTGGGGTAACTACACGGGTCTTTCGAACGGGCAGAGCGAGAGCGGCCGCCAGTCGCCAAACGTCACCCGTGCCTTCGACGGGCTGTTCATGTCGTACGACGCGAACGGAAAGCCGACCTACGGACGGATGGGAACCGACATCCCGTTCCAGTTCAAGGCGCTCGCCACCTACGTGATGCCGTGGGGGACCTCGGTTGGCGTCGACCAGCGCGTGCAGAGCGGGCTGCTGCACACGACCAGCATCAACTACCAGTCGGTGCCGGTTCCGGTGTATGGCTACGGCGACCTCGGGCGGACACCGACCTTCAGCCAGACCAACCTGCTGTTCGGCCACACGTTCCGGCTCCCCGGCAGCACGCGGCTGAACGTCCAGTTGAACGTCAACAACCTGTTCGATCAGGACACGGTGACCGCGTTCGACACCACGCCGTACCTGAACGGGAGCCTGTCGTTCCCGCTTCTGCCTGATGGGTCGCCCAACCACCACCTGTTCTTCGCCGGATTCGATCCGCGCGCGAACATGGCCGCGGTCAACGCCAAGACGCCGACGCTCGCGAATCCCGATCCGCGCTACGGCAACGGAATGGGGACGTCGTTCCAGGGGGCGCGCAGCGTGCGCGTCTACGCCCGGTTCCAGTTCTAGTCTTCTCCGAGGGGCTTCGCCCCTCGGACTCCCCTACACGCGCCCTCGCTCGCCGCTTCGTCGGCTCGCTCCGGTCGCGTGGCTCGCTCGCGGCGCTCGCTCGCACGAATCCGCGGCGAGGTTTATGAGATAGGCTCTAGTCCTGGGCAAGCGCACTACCAAACATACGAGACGGATGGCGGCCACTGGCCGCCGTTCGTCTTTCTGGCGGACGCTGCTGACGCCGCGGTTCGTCATTCTCGTCGTGCTCGCGTCCGCAGCCGTTCTCGCGTTCTCGAGCAGCTTCGATGGCGCCTTCGTCCTCGACGACATCCCGGCGATCGTCGAGAGTTCCAACGTCCGCTCGCTCAGTCCGCTTTCCGAAGCACTCGATGCGCCGGCGGAATCCACGGTCTCCGGGCGCCCGACCGTCAGCTTCACGCTCGCGCTGAACTATGCGCTGTCGACGCGTGAGGAGCCGCCGGTCCCGTATCCCTTTCACGTCGGCAATCTCGTCATCCACATCCTCGCGGCACTGACGCTCTACGGCGTGGTTCGGCGCACGCTCCAGAGTCCGGCGCTTGCGGAACGGTTCAACCACTGCGCGACGCCGCTTGCCGGCGCGATCGCGCTGCTGTGGACCGTCCATCCGCTTCAGACCGCGTCGGTCACCTACATCGTCCAGCGCGCCGAGGCGCTGATGGGCCTCTTTCTGCTGCTCACGCTCTACTGCGCCATTCGCGCGCATGGGAGTCGCCGGATGATGTGGACGGTGCTGGCGGTGATCTCGTGCGCGCTGGGCATGGGGTCCAAGGAAGTGATGGTGGTTGCGCCGCTGGTCGTCGTTGCGTGGGATTGGCTCTTTGCCACGGGCGTCACAACTCCCAACTCCCAACTCCCAACTGCCAAAGAGGCCAATGGCCTGCGGAGTCGGCGAGGTTTGTACGTGGGGCTGGCGGCGACCTGGGTTGTGCTGGCGATCAGCGTCTGGTCGGAGCAGAGGCCGGGCTCGGTGGGCTTTGGATTCGAGGAGTGGCCGTGGTGGCGGTATCTCGCGACACAGGCGGGCGTCATCCTTCACTACCTGCGGCTCGCCATCGTCCCTTCGCCGCTGGTGCTGGACTATGGCTGGCCGCCGGTCGAGTCACTCGTCCGCGCCCTGCCAGCCGTAATCGCGGTTTCGGCGCTCTTTGCCGTCACGATCTTCGGCCTGATCAGGCGCCGTCCGGCCTCCTTCCTCGGCGTGGCCTTCTTTCTCGTGCTCGCGCCATCGTCCAGCGTGCTGCCGATCGTGACCGAAGTCGCGGCGGAGCATCGCATGTATGTGCCGGTGGCTTCCGTGATCGCTTTCTTCGTTCTCGGAGGGTTTGTCATCTCCGAACGCAGGCGTATTCCCCTCGCGGTGGGCGCCGCAGCCGTGGCGATTGCGGCAGGCGTTCTCGGCTGGCTGACGTACGAGAGGAACCAGGACTACGCGAGCGAAGAACGGATCTGGGCCGACACGATCCGCAAGCGTCCCGACAATCCCCGCGCGCGCATCAACTACGGTGTCGCGCTCATCGAGACCGGACGCACGAGCGAGGCGGAGCCGCACCTGCGCAAAGCCGTCGCGCTCGCGCCGGACGACGACGAGGCGCAGCTCGGACTTGGCGCGCTGCTGTGTTCCACCGGACGATGCGATCAGGGGCTCCCGCACCTGCGGCGTGCGGCGGAAATCGATCCGCAGGACACGAATGCGATCCGCAACCTGGCGGAGGCGCTGGCGGCGGGCGGCAACCGCCGCGAGGCGGTCGTCTACTTCCGCCGCGCGGTGGAGTTGCTCCCGAACGATGTCTTCCTCCTGAACCAGGCCGCGTGGCTGCTGGCGACCGCGCCGGAGGATGACGTCCGCGACGGGAGGACGGCACTCACGTACGCCGAACGCGCGGTGAAGCTGACGGGCGGACGCGATCCCGTGTCGCTCGACTCGCTGGCCGTGGCGTACGCCGAACTCGGACGCTGGGAGGAAGCGCGTATCGCCATCCGCCAGGCACTCAGCGTCGCGCCAGCGGGAGCCCTCGGAGAGCAGCTGAGAGACCACCAGCTGGCGATTGAGGCGCGGCGTCCGATAAGGTGACTCTGACGCTGTCAATGCTGAATGACGAATGCTGAATGCTGAATTTGTCCTGGCTCGAGTAGCTTCAGCATTCGACATTCAGCATTCGTCATTCAGCATTGACCAGCATCAAAGTTCTCTCACTCCGTGGCTTCGCACCAGGAAGTAGATCCCGACGATCGACATGAGCGCGCCGTTGACGCCGAGCACCATGGGGACGCCGACGAGCGTGGCGGCGTAGCCGCTGGCGAGGCTGCCGAGCGGCATCCCTCCGCGAAGCGCGACCATGTAGATGCTGACGACGCGGCCGCGGAGGTGGTCGGGGACGATCAGCTGCACGAGCGACGTCGCCATCGCGGTCACGATCATCGAGGAGATCCCCGCGAGCAGCAGGATCAGCTCGTTCAGCCAGAGCACGCGCGAGATCGAGAAGCCGGCGATCAGGATCCCGAGCACCACCTGCACGAACAGCAGGATGAGCCCCATGCGCTGGGACCGTCCGAGCCACGCCACGATGAGCGCCCCGATCACCGATCCCGCGCCTGAGAACGCCATCATCGTGCTGTAGAGACCGATCTCTCCCTGGAAGACGTTCTGCGCGACGACCGGCAGGAACGTCAGCAGCGGCAGCCCCAGGAACGTCGTGAGAAACGCGACGATCGTCAGCGCGATGAGCGCGGGCTCGCGTTTCAGGTAGCTGAACCCGCCGCGCATGTCCGAAAGGATCGTCTTCCGTTCCGCCGGCGGCACGTGCGTCAGCGACAGCGACATGATCGCGGCAACCACGAAGAGGAATGAGAAGCCGTTGAGCACGAAGCACATGGCCGCGCCGAACGCCGCGAGCGTCACGCCGGCGAGCAGCGATCCCAGAATGCGCGACAGGTTGAACTGGATCGAGTTGAGCGCGATCGCGTTCGGCAGGTGCGCCTTCGGCACCAGCGTCGGGATCAGCGCCTGGTAGGCCGGGCCGCCAAACGCCTGCGCGAACCCTGTGACGGCCGACAGGATGAGGATGTACTCGACCCGCACGACCCCGGTCCAGACGAGGGCCGCCAGCGTGAAGGCGGTCGTCATCTGGACGTATTGCGAGCCCAGCATCAGCCGCAGGCGGTTGTGACGGTCCGCGATGACGCCGCCCAGGATGGTGAGCAACAGGATGGGCAGCTGCCCTAGAAAGTCGTCCAGCCCGAGAAAAAACGAGGACTTCGTCAGGTCGAAGACCAGCCAGCTCTGCGCGATCTTCTGCATCCAGGTGCCGATCGTCGAAGCGAACGCCCCGGCCCAGATGATCCGGAAGTCACGGAAGGCGAGAGAGGAAAGGGCCCGGTCGAGGATTGCGCGGCCGAGGGAGGTTGCCTCGGCAGGAGGTGTGGTGGACAAGCATCTAATTATGGGCGAACCCGCTTGGTGGGGACGACAGCCACAGCTCTGAATTCGTGGCGACAGCCACAGCTCTGAATTCGTGACTGCCGGGTTGTTGCGGCTGCCTGTCACCACGATTAACGCGGGGAACGCAGAGGCTCTTCTGTTTAAATTCCGGCTGGAACGACGTCGGGGTCGGCCCGAACGCCATTCCCACCACGAAACCAACCCAAGAAAACCTCTGCGCCCCCTGCGTTGTACGTGGTGGACACCTGCCGCAATCAGCCAGTTGCCACGACTTCAGGGGGAGTGGCTGTCGCCGTTCAGAGGCTCTTCTGTTGGGTTCGGGTTGCAACCGACGTCGGGGTCAGCCCGAACGCTCTTCTCACCACGGAACCAACCCAAGAAAAACCTCTGCGCCCCCTGCGTTGTACGTGGTGACACCTGCCGCAATCAGCCAGTTGCCACGACTTCACGGGAGTGGCTGTCGCCGCAAAGCACCCCATATGTCGTGTCTTGCAGTCGCCGCAGCAGAGAGGCGAAGATAAGGCGAAATGGCTACCGCCCGGGCCGCCCTCGAGACGCTGCTCAGAGACCGCAAGCTCGACGTGACCCTCACGTCCGCCAAACCCTGGGTGTCGCTGCCAGAGGACCGCGTAGCCCCCACCGGCGTGCCGGCGATCGACGATCCGCTTGGCGGGGGTTTTCGGCGGGGGCACCTGTCCGAGATCGTCGGGTCCCGCTCGACCGGGCGGACGACGATGCTGTGCCAGGTGCTGGCGGCGGCGACCGGGCGTGGGGAAGTGGTGGCGGTGGTCGATACGTGCGACCGGTTCGATCCCGCATCGGCGGCCGACGCGGGGGTGGATCTCACGCGGCTCCTCTGGATCCGCGAACGCGGCGACGCCCCCCGCGCCCTGAAAGCGCTCAACCTCGTCGTCCAGGCCGGCGGCTTCGGGATCGTTGCATTCGACCTCGCCGACGTGCCGGCGCCGGCCATCCGGCAGTTTCCCTATACGACGTGGATGCGGCTCTCGCGCGTGATCGAAGGGACCCAGACCGCACTCGTGCTGCTCGGCGCGGACCGGATCGCCCGAAGCTCCGGCGGCGCGACGGTGGCCCTGCAGAGCCGGGGCGGGATCGCCGGCCGATGGATCGGCGCGTCGGATCGCGCCCGCCATCTCGCTGCGCTCGACGTCCAGCCTCGTGTCGTGACTCTGAAGTGATGCATTCGTCATTCAGCATTCGTCATTCAGCATTGACACGTGTCATGAAGATCCCGTCTTATGACGACCTCACGCCCGGCATCTCCGATGTCCATCCGCGCGACACGTTCGACCGGGCCATCCGCCTGGTGAAGTGCGATGAGCCCGTCGTCCCGGCTTCTCACGTCGCAGAGTCATGCGGAACTGGGCTATTCGCATGTCTGCGCGAACGTAGGGCGCCCCTTTATGGGGCGCCTTCCGTGGCGCGGCATGAAGCCGCGCCCTACGTGCTCGCCCGTGATTTTTCGCCGCGGATCGAGCGGTACGACGATGGGAGCGTGGTGCTCGATGTGAGCGGGCTCGGGCGTCTGCTCGGCGATGCGCACGGGATTGCGAGTGAACTGCAGAAGGCGGCGGTCGAACGCGGGATGACGCTGCGGATCGCGGTGGCGCCGACACAGACCGCGGCGCGGGTGCTCACGCTCGATCCGTCGAACGATGCTCCGCGCGCCGTCACCGGTGATCCCGCGGCGGCACTGGCGCCGCTGCCGCTGAAAGTCCTCGAGGACCACATCGGCGTGCCCTCGCGCACGTTCGATGCGCTGCGCCGCTGGGGGATCCGCGGCATCGGCGAGTTCGCCGCGTTGCCGCCCGACGAACTCGCCGCGCGGTTCGGCCAGGAGGGGATCGCGATCCAGCGGATTGCGCGTGGGCAGGATCCGCGTCCGCTCGTCGCGGATCCCGGGGTTCAGCGGTTCGTCGAGTCGCTGGAACTCGAGTGGCCGATCGAAGAACTCGAGCCGCTGTCGTTCGTGCTTGCGCGGCTGCTCGATCCGTTGTCGGTTGCGCTCGAGCGCGCTGACAAGGGGGGAGCGGCGATCCGTCTCGATCTGCGGCTCGTCGACAAGACGACGCATGCGCGGATGCTGCAGCTGCCGGCGCCGATGCGCGATCCGCGCGTGCTGCGCACGCTGCTGACGCTGGACCTCGAATCGCATCCGCCGTCAGCCGGCATCGATGTCGTCACCATCGAAATCGATCCAGCCCCGTCGCGCATCGTCCAGTTCTCGCTGCTCGAGCGCGCGATCCCGTCGCCCGAGACGCTGGCGACGCTGACGGCGCGGCTGAACGCGCTCGTCGGTGAGGAACGCTGCGGATCGCCCGTGCTGCTCGATTCCCATCGTCCCGATGCGTTCGAGATGGTGAGGTTCAATCCCGACGAGAGGCGGCGGACAGACACGCCGGAATCGCCAGATCGCCGGCCGGTGGTGCTGCGGCGCTTCCGTCCGCCGGTGGCGGTGCGGGTGACGTGCGATCGCGGACGTCCGGCGAAAGTGGCGATCGCCCGCAGGGGGATGCCCGGCGGACACGTCCAGCAGTATGCCGGCCCCTGGCGCACGTCCGGCGCATGGTGGGACGGCCAATCCCACTGGGATCGCGACGAGTGGGACGTCGCGCTCAGCGATGGCGCCGTCTGTCGGTTGTTTCGCGATCGCGTCACAGGTACCTGGTTCGTGGATGGGGTGATTGATTGAAGGGTATTCACTGAAAGCTGACACGAGGCCGACGGCTGGGGGCACCAGGGACACTAAGAACACTAAGGACACGAAGAGAGAACACAACCGAAAATGTTTTCTTTGTGTCCCTGGTGTTCTTCGTGGCCTTCATGCCAAAAGCCGTCGGTGCGTGTATCGCAGCCGCTGTCTGAAGGATGGATGGGGTGATTGATTGAAAGGTGTTCACTGAAAGCTGACACGAGGCCGACGGCTGGGGGCACCAGGGACACTAAGAACATCAGGGGATACGAAGAGAGAACACAACCCAAAAGTTTTTGTGTTTTCTTAGTGACCTTTGTGTTCTTCGTGGCCTTCGTGCCCAAAAGCCGTCGGCGCGTGTATCGCGCGCGGCATGTATATCGAGCTTCACACTTCATCGGCGTTCTCTTTTCTCGACGGTGCGTCGCTGCCCGAGGCGCTTGTCGAACGTGCGGCGGAGCTGGGGTATCCGGCGCTCGCGCTGCTCGACCGCGACGGCGTGTACGGGGCGCCGCGCTTTCACCAGGCGGCGAAGAAGGCCGGGATCAAGGCGATCATCGGGGCGGAGTTGACGCTGTCGGTGAATTCACGGCTCCTGCCTCTCCCCGTGCTCGTCGAATCGCGCGATGGCTATCGCAACCTCTCGCGGCTCGTGACGCAGATGAAGCTGCGATCGGCCAAGGGGGAAGGCTCGCTGTCGCTCGAAGAGCTGGACGGCCACACGCGCGGGCTCGTCGCGCTCGTCGGCCGCGCCGCGCTGGACGGACGACGGTTCGGGGTCGGCGGCCTCATCGACCGGATCGTCGGCATTTTCGGCGCGGAGCACACGCGCATCGAACTGCAGCGCCATCTGCTGCGGGAAGAAGAAGCCGACAATGCCGCGCTGCGCGACCTCGCGTCCGCATTTCACGTGCCGGTAATTGCGACCAACGGCGTCCGCTTCGCCGATCAGGCGAGCCGGCCGCTGTATGACGTGCTCACCTGCATCCGCCACAAGACGACCATCGACCGTGCGGGGCGGCGGCTGACGTGCAATGCCGAGCGATACCTGAAAGCGCCGGAGGTGATGGCGAAACTGTTCGCCGACATCCCCGAGGCCATCGCCGGCACGCGCGAGCTGGCGGATCGTCTCGAGTACACGATGGCCGATCTTGGCTATCGCTTTCCGGATTACCCGGTGCCGCGCGGCGAGACGATGGCGTCGTTTCTGCGGAAGATCACGACCGCGGGCGCGCGCGAACGGTACCGGCCCTACGACGACCGTGCGCGGCGGCAGATCGAACGCGAGCTGGACCTGATCGAAAAGCTCGATCTCGCCGGCTACTTCCTCATCGTCTGGGACATCGTCAATTTCTGCCGGCAGAACGACATCCTCGTCCAGGGACGCGGGTCGGCGGCAAACAGCGCCGTCTGCTATAGCCTCGGCATCACCGCGGTGGATCCGATCGGGATGGAACTGCTGTTCGAACGCTTCCTGTCCGAAGAGCGAGGGGAGTGGCCCGACATCGACCTCGATCTCCCGAGCGGCGATCGCCGCGAGCGCGTGATCCAGCACATGTACGAGAAGTACGGAAAGCTCGGCGCGGCGATGACCGCCAACGTGATCACGTATCGCGGCAAGAGCGCGGCGCGCGAAGTCGGCAAGGTCCTGGGGATGGAGCCGGACCAGGTCGACCGGCTCGCGAAGGTGATGAACGGCTTCGAGTGGATCGACCCCAAGGAGACGCTCGACAAGAACTTGAAGGAGGCCGGGATCGATGTGCTGTCGCCGGCCGTCCAGACGTTCGGACGGCTGTGGACGCAGATCCAGGATCTGCCGCGTCACCTCGGCCAGCACTCCAGCGGAATGGTCTTCTGCCAGGGACGGCTGGACGATGTGGTGCCGCTCGAGAACGCGAGCATGCCGGGGCGCGTGGTGATCCAGTGGGACAAGGACGACTGCGCCGACATGGGGCTGATCAAGGTGGATCTGCTCGGTCTGGGGATGATGTCGGTGATCCAGGATGCGCTGGCGCTGGTGAATACCCGCGGTCCGCGGTCCGCGGTCCGCGGTCCGGAAGAGAGAACGGATGTATCCCCGGACAGCGCCCCGCGGACGGCGCACCGCGCACCGCGCACCGCGGACGGCGCACCGCGCACCGCGGACGGCGCACCGCGGACCGCGGACCCCGGACCGCTCGACCTGGCCTACCTGCCCCCCGACGATCCGGCCGTCTACCGCATGCTGCAGACTGCCGACACGGTCGGCATCTTCCAGGTGGAATCACGCGCGCAGATGGCAACGCTGCCGCGGCTGAAGCCCGAAAAGTTCTACGACATCGTCGTGGAAGTCGCGATCATCCGGCCGGGGCCGATCGTCGGCAACATGGTGCATCCGTACCTGAAGCGGCGGCAGGGGAAGGAGCCGGTGACGTATCCGCATCCCTCCCTCGAGCCGATTCTCAAGCGGACGCTCGGTGTGCCGCTGTTCCAGGAGCAGCTGCTGCGGATGGCCATGGTGGCCGCAGGATTCTCGGGCGGCGAGGCGGAGGAGCTGCGCCGCGCGTTCGGATTCAAGCGGTCCGAGAAGCGGATGCAGCAGATCGAAGGAAAGCTGCGCGCGGGAATGGCGCAGCAGGGGATCACGGGAGAGACGGCCGAAGAGATCATCAAGTCGATCACGTCGTTTGCGCTCTACGGTTTTCCCGAATCGCACTCCGCGAGTTTCGCGCTGCTCGTGTATGCGAGCGCGTACCTGAAGGCGCACTATCCCGCGGCGTTCTACACCGCGATGCTCAACAACCAGCCGATGGGGTTCTATCACCCGGCCACGCTGGTGAAGGATGCGCAGCGCCGCGGCGTCCGCTTCGCGCCGATCGACGTCCAGGTGTCGGACTGGGAATGCCGCGTCGAACCCGACGGCACCGTGCGTCTCGGGCTGATGTATGTGAATGGCCTGCGGGAGGATGCCGGGCGGGCGATCGCTGCGGGCGGCGGTGCGCGGTCCGCGGTGCGCGGTCCGGGGAACGCAGAGAGCGCAGAGGAGGCAGAGGACGCAGAGGGGCGTTGTCCGAAGTGTGGGAATGATGATGCGTCGATGCTGGAAGAGACGCCTGACGCCACGCACTTCTGCAACATCTGCGCGCACGAGTGGGGTCCCGCACCCCGCACTTCGCACCGCGCACTTCGCACGCCGCACTCCGCACCGCGCACCGCGGACGGCGCACCGCTGGCACCGGAGACCGCACCGCGCACCGCGCACCGCGCACCGCGGTTCAGTTCCATCGAGGATCTCATCGCCCGCACCTCCATCCGCCGCGACGAACTGGCGACGCTCGCCGGGATCGGCGCGCTCAACTCGCTCGGCTACGATCGCCGCAGCGCGCTCTGGCAGATCGAAAAGGCCGCACGGCCCGCGGGCCGCTTGTTCGAGCAGCATGCCGATTCGGACAGCCGCACCGCGCACCCCGCACCCCGGACCCCGGACCCCGCACCGCGGACCGCGCACCGCGCAC
>DASWVN010000283.1:0-6506 GCA_036401215.1 Vicinamibacterales bacterium
GACACGCGGAGATCGGGGAACTCGGTGAACGTCTGCCGCGTGAACAGGAACCGGTCCGCCTTCGCCGCCTTCTCGGGCGTGCTGAAGGCCGCGTCCTCGAGCAACAGTTCCTTCAGCTGTCCGTTCGCGAGGTCGTAGAAGCCCGCCTTCTTCGTCCACTGCCCGTACGCGGAGAGCGTGATCGGCTTCGAGAGGTCGATCGTGCCGCGCGGGCCGTCCGCCCGCGGTTTCGTGGGATCCGCGGGCTCGACCCTCGCATACCGGAACCGCATCTCGTTCTTCGCGCCGAGACCGTTCGTCAGGTTCTTCGGTGCGGAACCGTCGAGCGGGACCTGCCAGAGGTCGTACTTGTGCTCCGCGATGACCGACGTGCCATCGCTGCTGTACCCGGCGATACCGTACGACGGACGCGGTCCCGGGTGGTCGTACTCGTCGTCGACGAAGCTGATCGAGGCGCCGTTGCCGAGCGGCTTCGATGCGCCTGCGTCCAGGTCGTAGGCGTGGAACCGGTTGTCCTTCCAGTACAGGAAGTGTCTCCCGTGCGGCGAGATGCCGAACGTGTGTGCGCCCAGCAGCTGCCCCTTCAGCATCAACGTCCGCTCACCCGTGGAGGTGTTCACGCGGTAGAAGTCCGCCGCCGGACGCTTCTGATCGTGAATGTAACCGCGTCCGTCTCGACCGACCGCCCACTTCCCGTCCGGCGCGACCTCGAGATCGCGCATCGTCTCGTCGGCGAGCTTCACGAACGTCCGGGTCGGGATCTCGAACGCCTGGCGGAACGTGAAGTTCCGGTCCGATTCGGCGCGGATCATCTGCAGGGACTGGATCCGCTCGTCGACCGTGTTCCAGACGTCCACGTCCGGGCGCTCGTCGGTCGTCCGGCGCGTCGTGTCGGGGGCGTTCACCTGCTCCTTGATGCCGAAGAAGATCCGCTGGTTGTCCTCGCTCCACTGGAGCGTCGCGCGATCGCTGACCACCCAATCCTTCGGAAAGTTGTCGGCCTTCGCAGGCTCGAACACCACCGGCGTCGGCGCGATGTCGTCGAGCCCGATGGCCGACGGCACGTCGGTGAAGACGACGAGCACGTTGTCCTTCTCACGCTTCTTCTCGACGTCGTTGCCCTTGAGGACCGCGACGGCGTTGGCGTCGTCGTTCCAGGTGAGACGGTTGTACTGTCTGGCGTCGTTGTCGAGCGCGACCGTCCGTCCGCTGCGCGTGTCGAACACGAAGAGCCCGTTGCCGTCCTTCACCGCGGAGTCCACGGTATAGGCGAGCAGACTGCCGGTGCGGTTGAACAGGATGTCGCCGACGCTCCCGAGCAGCTGATGGCGGCCCGTGCGAAGGTCCAGCAGGATCGTGTCGGTGCCCCTCGGACCGGATCCGACCGGCCGAATGCCGGCCGCTCCCGGTGTCGCTCCCGGCGGGGTCCCGCCGCCGCCGCGGCCGCCACGTCCTCCCTCGTCAGCTCCCGCGGGACGCCGCTTGAGCACGACGTGCGTGGACAGCGGTGAGAAGGTGATCGTCCCGATGTTCTCCCAGGACTGCACGGTGCCGGTCTCCAGGTTGCGCAGTTCGACGCGGCGCGGTTGCGCCGGAGGCGTCGTGCCGCCACGTCCGCCCGGCTGGGTCGAGGGCGGCGTCTCAGGCTGCGCCGGCGTCGTCGGCGTCTCGCCTGGCGTCTCGGAGCCGCCGCGTCCCCGTCGTCCGCGGCCAGGGTTCGGATCCACCTGGTAGGCGATCCACTTCGAATCGGGCGAGAACACGGGGGCGGTCGCCTGCGAGACGGCCACGTCCGCGTTCGTCTCGAGGTTGAGGATGTGCAGGACCGGCTTGGCGTCCTCGGTTGGCACGTTCGTCCCCTGGACGACGTAGGCCACCCACTTGCCGTCGGGCGAGATCTCCTGCGAGGCGATGCTCCGCCACTTCGTGTAGTCCTCGACCGAGAGGACCTTTTTGCTGTCCGCCGACGGCGTGGTCTGCGCCTGCGGAATCGCATAGGCGACGGCAAGAGCGAGGATGATCGCTACGGCATGGGTCGCCCGCCGTGAGTCTGACACGTGATGCTTCATGATGGCTGCTCCGGAAACAGTGCGGAATGATACTCGGAAAACCGGCCGGGCGGGGCGTCCCTCCGAACCAGTGATACACTCGATGTGTATGAAACGCACAAATCTTGTGCTGGACGAACAGTTGCTCGAAGAGGCCACCCGGTTGAGCGGCGAACGTACCTACTCGCGGGCCGTCGAGCGGGCGCTGGAGGAGTTCGTCAGGCGCGCGAAGGCCCGGCAGATCCTCGACTTCGCCGGCTCCGGACTCTGGGAAGGCAATCTCTCCATGGTCCGCGAGGATCGCGCCGTCTACAGGACGAAGAAGCGTGGTTCTCGTTGACACGTCCGCCTGGATCGAGATCTTCCGGAAGCCCGCCCGGGCCACGCTCGAAGATTCGGTGGATTTCGACGATGTGGTGACGTGCCTGCCGGTGATGCAGGAGGTGCTGCAGGGATTCCGCGACGAGACGGCATTCGTCCGCGCACGGGAAGCCATGCGATCGCTGCCGATCGTTGAAAGTCCGCTGACGGCGGATGTCTTCCTCGAGGCGGCGGATCTCTATCGTGCCGGACGCCGGGCTGGCGTCACGATCCGATCCGGCGTCGACTGCGTCATCGCTGCCTGCGCGATCCGCAACCATCTCGAAGTGCTGCACCACGACCGCGACTACGACGCGATGGCCCGGGTGTCGCCACTGCAGGTCCGCCGTCTGAAACTGCTGAAGCCGGCTCGTCCGTGAGAAAGTGCCTCCGCCAGGACAACGGATCGGGCTAGGCTTGGCGCAAGGAGGCAGGATGTCTGTAGCGAAGGTAACGGAGATCAGTTCGACCTCGACCACGAGTTTCGAGGACGCGATCCAGGGCGGCCTCGAGCGCGCGTCGAAGACGCTGCGCAACATCCGCAGCGCCTGGATCAAGGAACAGACGGTGCGCGTGGAGGGCTCACGCATCACCGAGTACCAGGTGAACATGATGATCACCTTCGTGCTCGACGACTAAGGGGCACTGATGCGGCGAGCCCTGGTCGAAACCGGGTTCGCCGCTCCTTATTTTTTCGGGATCACCACGATCGGACGGCTGCGAACCTGGACGCCCCGCCGTTTCACGCTCACGCGGATGCCTTTCGGATGTCCGTCGCGGTCAGCTACCGCGCTCTCGACGCCCAACAGGTAGTACGCCGATGTCTCGAGGAGCACTCGATCGAACGCCTTTTCGGGTGCGGTTCCGTACACCCGCAGCATCGTTCCGCCCGTGCTGCCCGCGATCCGCTCGAGGCCGCCGGCAGCGAGGTTCCCATCCCTGAACAACGTCGTCCGCAGACCCGATCGTGACGTGGCCGACGTGATGAATGACCAATCGAGATGCAGCGCGAACACCGAGAGGTTCGCGAGGGCGGCTTCACGCGCCAGATAGGAAATCTCCGCACTCGTATCGGCGCGGCCGCCGGCCTGATCGGTGGTGATCAATCCCCCGCTGACCAGCACGAGGATCTTGCGGCCCGGAATGTCCGCAAGCCCGCGCACGAGCGCGCGCAGACCTCCCAGACTTTGCGAAGCCTGCATCTCGATATACGCCGCTTGCGCGATGCCCTCTGTACGGATGTCGCCCGCCGAGCAGCCCGGTGACGACCTTCCCGAACATGCGCGCCGCAGCACCTGCATCACGACGGTGCTATCGCCATTGGCGATATCGATCGCCTCGGAAACGGTGAGATCGAACTTGCCTGGGCGCTCGACGAACACGCCGCCGACCTTCCGAAGCTCACGCCGCACGGCCGTATGATCGTTCGTCAGATCGTGATACGCGATTCCCGTCGGATACGCATAAAGCCCGACCAGATCGTCGGGCTGGAGGGCATCGATGAATCGCTCCGCGGCGCGCACGGCCGCCAGGGCATTGCTGGTGTGCAGGCTGTGCTCGTCAACCGCAAGAACGTACATTCGTCGTGGCCGGGGTGCGGCTTCCGCACCAGGCGCGTCGCCAGACGTCACGCGATCAGGGGGCGCGGCCGGTCCGTAGAAGATGAGTTGCGCGGATACGACCATCCGTCGTTCACCACCGACATGGACCTCGAAGTCACCCTCGCTCAGGTCCACGACCGGACGTCCGCTGCGATCCGTGGCGTGGACGTCGATGGAGATCAGTTCGACCCCCGACCGAAACGTCGGCGGCGCCTGCTGCAGCCATCCGAGGACGAACACAAGCAACCAGGTCATCTGGCTGGGTAGCATGCCACACACAGCCCGCCCGTCCATCAACCACGCGGGCCGGGGTAAGATCGCCTTGTGCTGCCCTACCACGACGAGAACGAAACCCAGCGCACTCCCGTCGTCACCTTTGCCTTGATCGCGGTCAATGTCGGGATGTGGCTCTTCGTCCAGGGCGGCGGCGCCACCTATCCGCTCGCGCAGTCGGTCTGCGAGATGGGCCTGATTCCCGGAGAGCTGACCGGATCGGTTCCGCCCGGCACCGGATTTCCCATCGGTGAAGGCCTCGTCTGCCTCACCGATCCAGGACGACAGTACAGAAACATCCTCACCTCGATGTTCCTGCACGGATCCTGGATGCACCTGCTCGGCAACATGTGGTTCCTGTGGCTGTTCGGGAACAACATCGAGGATTCGACGACCCGTCCGCGCTTTCTCGCGTTCTACCTGCTGACCGGTCTGGCGGCGGCGATGGGCCAGGTGCTGGCGAACCCGGCGTCCGAGATCCCGATGGTCGGCGCCTCAGGGGCGATCAGCGGGGTCATGGGCGCCTATCTCGTACTCTTTCCGCACGTCCGGGTCTACACGCTCGTCCCGCTCGGGTTCTTCTTGACGACCATGGCGCTGCCCGCGTGGGTGATGCTGATCTACTGGGCCGTCCTCCAGTTCTTCGGCGGGGTCACGAGTATCGTTGGCGCGGACGAAGGTGGCGTCGCCTTCTGGGCGCACCTCGGCGGGTTCGTCGCCGGTGTCGTTCTCATCAAGGTGTTCGCGCGGCGCGACCGCGTTGCCTCGCACTCATCACACCACTGGCGGCCACAGCGAAGCTGGCGGTAGGTGCGCGGTCCGCGGTGCGCGGTCCGGGGTCCGGGTCCGGGGTCCGGGTCCGGGGTCCGGGGACGTAGGGCGCCACTTCAGTGGCGCCGTAACGTAGGGCGCCACTTTAGTGGCGCCATGACGAGCAAACCTTCCGCGCCCTCATTCCGTCTAAGCCCCCAAGATGTCCTAGAGAACGAAAACGCCCGGTAATACGGCTGTGTACGGCCTCGCCGTCAGCTCTCAGATAGATTATCTTGTGGAGCGATGCCAAAACGAGGAACCCCACCCATGCGGGGTGAACTGCTTCAGGGAACATTGGACCTGCTCGTGCTGAAGACGCTGGCGCTCGGACCCGCCCACGGCCACACGATCGCCCATGCCATCGCCCACCGGTCCGAAGACGTGCTCCAGGTCGAACACGGATCGCTCTATCCCGCGCTGCACCGGCTCGAAGACCGTGGGTGGATCTCGTCGTTCTGGGGCACATCCGAGAACAACCGCCGCGCGCGCTACTACCGGCTGACGCCCAAGGGCCGCGCACAGCTCGCCGAACAGACGTCCCGATGGGACGAGATCGTCCGCGCGATCAATCGCATCCTTCGTCCTGCCGACTGACCCTCGATCATGGGCCTGCTTCGCTTCTTCCGCCGCGCACGCTGGGACGATGAGCGGGCCAGGGAACTCGAGGACCATCTCGCCCACGAGATCGACGACAACATCGCGCGCGGCATGTCGCTCGACGAAGCGACCCGCGCGGCCCATCGCACGCTGGGGAACCGGACCCTGATCCGCGAGGACATTTACGACATGAACACCATGCGTTTCATCGACAGCGTCTGGCAGGACGTCCGGTTCGGCGCCCGGCTGCTCTTCAAGAACCCCACGTTCTCGCTGGTGGCTGTGCTCACGCTGGCGCTCGGCACCGGCGCAAACGCCGCCATCTTCCAGCTCGTGAACTCGCTGCGCATGCGCGCGCTGCCGGTCGAACGTCCGCACGAACTGGTCTCGGTCGGCATCGACACCCACGAGACCGGCCGCACCGGTCGTTTCATGAGTCGCCGGGCCGTCTTCAGCGAACCCCTCTGGCGTGCGATCGAGTCCGAGCAGAAGGTGTTCTCGCACGCGTTCGCCTGGGGCATCACGACCTGGAACATCGCCACCGATGGCGAGTACCGCGCGACGCAGGGGCTCTATGTCACGGGCGGCTTCTTCGAGACGCTCGGGGTGCAGGCGCAGATCGGCCGCGTGTTGACGGCCGCTGACGATCAGAAGGGGTGCGGCAACCCGGGCGCGGTACTCACCCATGGGTTCTGGCAGTCGCGTTATGGCGGGAGCCGGGGCGTGCTCGGCCAGACGATCATGCTCGACTCGTCCGTTCGAGATCGCCGGCGTGACGCCACCGGACTTCTTCGGCGTCGAGGTCGGGCGCACG
>DASWVN010000284.1:0-7319 GCA_036401215.1 Vicinamibacterales bacterium
GCTCGTCGTCAGAGCCCACAGCTGTAGAGCCGATCGCTGAGCCCCCTGATCAGAGTGAACCGCCTGTGGCTGAATAGCGGCGACGTTCACTCGACGCTGACACGGAGCCGACGGCTGTCGGCACGATGGCCACGAAGAACACAACGAGCACGAAGAAAAGAACACGAAACTGATCAGTTCGTGTTCTCCCCTGGTGTTCGTCGTGTTCCTGGTGGCCTTTGTGCCCAGGCCGTTTGGCCCGTGGCAGCTGGCTGTAAAGATCGGTCGATTGAGCGCTCAGGCCGGTTCCAGCTTGGCGAATTTCGCGAGCAGCTTCTTCACACCAACGGTGTTGAACCGGACGGTGACCTTCACGTCGTCGGAATGCTCCTCGACCGCGATGACGTTGCCCACGCCGAACTGCGCATGGCGGACCCGCATCCCTGGCCGCACGCCGGCGCCGGTCGCGGACTGGTCCTCGTTCTCGTAGGCGTAGGTCGGCGACTCCTCGCGCCAGCGTCCGCCGCCGCGTCCGCGCCCGCCGCGGCCGTAGGGGTTGGTGCGGAATTCATAATGCTGATGCGTGAAGGAGCCGTACGCCGCCGGGACCGAAGGGGTGATCACGTCCATCAACTCGGCAGGTATCTCTTCGAGGAACCGTGACGGCTGGGTACTCTGGTATTCACCAAAGAAGCGCCGTCGCGCCGCGCTCGTGAGGATCAGCTTCTCTTCGGCACGGGTCAGGCCGACGTAGCAGAGGCGCCGCTCCTCCTCGATTTCCGCCTGGTCTTCGCTCGACCGCGAGTGCGGGAACAATCCCTCTTCCATCCCCGCGATGACGACCATCGGGAACTCGAGCCCCTTGGCGGCATGCATCGTCATCAGCCAGACCCGCGCTTCGCGATTGCCGGACTCTTCGTCGGTCTCCGACAGCAGCGAGAGCCGATCGACGAATCCTCCGAGTGATGCCTCCGGATCGTGTGATTCGTAATCCCGAGCGGCCGAGACGAGTTCCATCAGGTTTTCGATGCGATCGTTCGCGTCCTCGCTGTTCTCCTCGCGCAGCGCGTTCAGGTAGCCGGTCTGATCGAGCACCTTGCCGAGGACGATCGACACCATGTCGTGCCGCGCCGCTTCCGCGAGATTGACGATGATGTCGCGGAAGCCGCGCAGCGCCGTGGTCGCGCGCGACGTCAGCTTCGACTCGTCGACGGCGTACATCATCTTCGCCCACAGCGAGCGCGCCGACGTGACCTCCTGGAGGCCCGCCGCCAGCAGCGGCGGCGCATCGGCGATGACCGCTTCCGGATCGATCGCCTGGAGCGAGTCCATCACGCCTTTCCCGATCCCGCGCGCCGGCACGTTGATCACGCGCCGCAGGCTGACGTCGTCATGCGGATTGATGATCAGCTTCAGGAACGCGAGCGCGTCCTTGATCTCCTTGCGCTCGTAGAAGCGGACGCCGCCGATAATCTTGTAGGGGATCGCTTCCCGCATCAGCGAATCTTCGATCGCGCGCGACTGCGCGTTGGTGCGGTAGAGGACCGCCATCAGCGATCGGACGTCCTCCTGCCGCCGCGCCTTGATCGCGCGCATGATGAAGTCCGCTTCCTCGAGTTCATCGTTGCCGCGGAAGTAGACGATCTTCTCGCCGCCTTTCCGGTCGGTCCACAGCCGCTTGTCCTTGCGATTGGTGTTCTGGCTGATCACCGCCGTCGCGGCGTCGAGGATCACCTGCGTGGACCGGTAGTTCTGCTCCAGACGCACGATCTTCGCCTCGCGGAAGTCGTGCTCGAAGTCGAGGATGTTCTTCAGGTCCGCGCCGCGCCACTTGTAGATCGACTGGTCCGGGTCCCCGACGACGGCCAGGTTGCGGTGTGCTTCCGCGAGCCGGCGGATCAGGAGGTACTGCGGACGGTTCGTGTCCTGGTACTCGTCGACCATGACGTAGCGGAACTTCCGCGAGTAGAACGTGCGCACCTGTTCGACCTTCTCGAACAGCTCGACGGTCTTGAGCAGCAGGTCGTCGAAATCGAGCGCGTTGGAGTCCCTCAGGGCGACGATGTACTTCTCGTAGATCCTGGCCAGGTGCTCCCCGCGGACGTCGAAGGATCCGCGCATCGAGTCGGGACCTTCCATCCGGTTCTTCGCATGGCTGATCCGCGACAGCGCCATGCGCGGCGGGACGAACTTGTCGTCGATATTGAGTTCCTTGAGGGCCTGCTTGACGACTGCGGCCTGGTCGGACGAGTCGTAGATCACGAAATCGCGCGTGAGGCCGATCTTCGGCGCCTCGCGTCGGAGCAGTCGCGCGCACAGCGAGTGGAACGTCGACAGCCAGATGCCCTGCGCCTCGGTGCCGATCAACCCCTCGACGCGTTCCCGCATCTCGCCTGCGGCCTTGTTGGTGAAGGTGACCGCAAGCACCTGGTCCGGCTCCGCATGACCATCCCCGATGAGGTGGGCGATGCGGTACGTGATGACACGCGTCTTCCCGGACCCCGCGCCGGCGAGGATGAGGAGCGGCCCGTCACGATGCAGCACGGCTTCGCGCTGTTCCGGATTCAGCTTCGAGAGGAAGTCCATGGGGGGAGAACTCGATTATACCGGCCGGGCAGCCTTCGCTGCCCGGCCGGTAGGGATGGGGGTTGGGGAATGGGGGATGGGAATCCGAGATTCATCACGGCGCCGGAGCTATGACAGCAGGCCCGTCGAGAAAAGAAGAACCCCGAGGATCGTCGAGCCCAGTAGAGCCTGCTGCCGACGTTCGAGCGAACCGCGCAGCCCGTGCAGCATGCGCCGAACGTGATCGATCTCATCGAGGAGAGAGGCGGTCACCTCCGCCTTGAAAAATCCCAGCCGCAACGCGACTTCTATTTGCGTGCTGAGTTCGGCCTGCGAACCGAGAGCGATCTTCAGATGATTCAGGTACACGCTGTCGTTCCGTCGTGCATGGCCTTCGGCGATATTCGAGGGGATCGACACGGCGGAGCGTCGCATCTGCGAGGTCAGACCGAAGCGCTCGGCGGGAGGCAGCCTCTCCGACGCGCGATAGACGTTGACGACAAGCTGCATGGCGAGTTGCCAGACTTCCAGGTCTCGAAAGGAAAGAATCCGCGGCATCTCACATCCTCACTTTCTGCAGCGCGCAGGGCGGCCGGAGTTTGCGAAAACCGCGTACTCTGCGGCGATTTGCGGGCTGCGCCGCTCACCGTCGCAATTCTCGGTCCGCACTCGTGGCATCCTGCGGCCTCAGTTCCCATTCCCGACCTCGCGCATTCCCCATTCCCCATCCCCCATCCCCCATCCCGCGTCCCCCGCCGTAGTACCATCAACTTTCCGATGCCATCAACGCTCCTTCAGAAAGTCTGGGACGCGCACACCGTGCGCAAGCTGCCGAACGGCCAGACGCAACTGTTCGTCGGCCTTCATCTCATCCACGAAGTCACGAGCCCGCAGGCCTTCGACATGCTGCGGGCGCGCGGTGGGAGCGTCATGTTTCCCGAGCGCACTGTGGCGACCGTGGACCACATCGTGCCCACGAAAGACCAGCGTCGTCCCTTTCTCGACGTGATGGCCGAGGACATGCTGTCGGCGCTCGAGCGGAACGTTCGTGAGGCCGGCATTCGCATGTTCGATCTCGCTTCGGGAGCACAGGGGATCGTTCACGTCGTCGGGCCGGAGCTGGGATTGACCCAGCCCGGGATGACGATTGCGTGCGGCGATAGCCATACCTCCACGCATGGCGCATTCGGAGCGGTCGCGTTCGGGATCGGCACCTCCCAAGTTCGCGACGTCCTTGCCTCGCAGTGCCTGGCGCTCGATCCGCTGAAGCTTCGGCGAATCACCGTGACGGGACGGCTCGCCCGCGGCGTCTACGCGAAGGACGTGATCCTCGAGATCATCCGCCGCCTTGGCGTGAACGGCGGCGTCGGCTACGCCTACGAGTACGCCGGCGAGGCGATCGAGCGGATGTCGATGGACGAGCGGATGACGGTCTGTAATATGTCGATCGAAGGGGGCGCACGCGTCGGCTACGTGAATCCCGACGAGACGACGATCTCGTATCTGCGTGGACGGCGATTCGCTCCTCAAGGGGACGACTTCGATAGAGCGGCCGCCTGGTGGCGCTCGCTCGCGTCGGATGCCGGCGCGGCGTACGACGATGAGGTGACGATCGATGGGGGATCGATTCGTCCGACCGTGACGTGGGGAATCAATCCCGGTCAGTCGGTTTACATCGACGAGACCTTGCCGAAGCCGTCGTCGGTCGATCCAGCCGAGCGCGGATCGGTGCAGGAAGCGCTCGAGTTCATGGGTCTCGAGGAAGGCGCGCCGATTGCCGGCACGCGGATCGACGTCGCCTTCGTCGGCTCGTGCACGAACGCGCGGCTGTCGGATCTCCGCGAGGCCGCACGCGTCGTGCGCGGCAAGCGCGTGGCCCCGAACGTCAAAGCGCTCGTCGTCCCCGGATCGCAGGCCGTGCGAGAGGCTGCCGAACGCGAAGGGCTGCACCAGTTGTTCGTCGAGGCGGGGTTCGAGTGGCGCGGCGCCGGCTGCTCGATGTGCCTGGCGATGAACCAGGACCGCCTCGAAGGCCGCGAGGTCTGCGCCTCCTCATCCAACCGGAACTTCAAGGGACGGCAGGGCAGTCCCGTGGGCCGCACGCTGCTCATGAGCCCGGCGATGGTCGCCGCCGCAGCGGTCGCGGGAGAAGTCGTTGACGTCAGGACGTTCGCCGATGGCAATTGAGAAGATCCGCGAGGTCGCCGGGACGGCCGTTCCCGTGCGCGGCAACAATATCGACACCGATCGCATCATCCCGGCGCGATTTCTCCGTTCGGTATCGTTCGAGGGATTGGAGCGGCACCTGTTCGAGGACGATCGCGCCCAGGCCGGCGGCGATCACCCGCTCTCGAAGCCCGTCTACGCCGGCGCGACGCTGATGTTCGTCAACGCGAACTTCGGCTGCGGCTCCTCGCGCGAGCACGCCCCGCAGGCGATCCGCCGCCGCGGAATCCGAGGAGTTGTCGGCGAGTCATTTTCCGAGATCTTCTTCGGCAATTCCGTGGCGCTCGGGATGCCGTGTGTCACGGTGGACGCCGCGGACGCCGTGCGCCTTCAGGACATCGCGGAACGGGATCCCGCGGCGACGTTCACACTCGACCTTCAGGACCTCACGATCTCCGCCGCTGAGCAGACGATCCCGGTGCGTCTGCCGCCTGCCGCGCGCGAAGCGTTCCTCGACGGCAGCTGGGACGCCACGGGCCTGCTGCTCGACCGCTACGACGAGGTCCGCGCCGTGGCTGCGCGGCTGCCGTACATGAACGCCTGGCGGTAGCTGAGTCGACCGCCGTTCGCTGTCCCCTGACACGGGCCAAACGGCCTGGGCACGACGAACACTAAGCACACGAAGGACACCAAGAGGAACACAAGACAAAAATTGATTTTTTTGTGGTTTTCTTCGTGGTCGTCGGTTGGGCCAGGTTAACCCAGCTTCGTCTTGCTGACTGCGAGGTGTCAGCCATGTGAATTGCTCGTTCGACATGTAGCTCCGGTCCGGCGTCGAAGGGTAACCGACGGCGCGAAACGGATCGGTCCGGCAGTAGATCGCTGGGCACGTGGCACGGGAGTGCCACGCGAGCGAAGACGCGAGCCCTAGCGCGAGCCAACCCGATTCGGCCTCGTGACACTGACGGCAGTGGCCATGCTTCCGACGGTGCTGAAGCCTGTGACCGGTGCGGAAGCAACGAGCGCCTGCACGCATCGGACTGCCCGGGGTGAGTGGGGAGGGCGCGCGTCGACAGAGGGAGCATGGGTCCTGGGAGACCCGGCGTGGTGCGCGAGGCGTCGCGCAACGAGGCACCGGAATCCATAACGGTGTCTCGGCTGCGGCCGGGAGTCGGATCGGCTCATAGTAGCGGGGAAGCGGGGTAACGCCCGTGGAGCGAAGGGGCCGGACTTCACGCACGTTTCGAGAGTGGAAGGGGGAAGCTGCTTGGGCGATCGCCGCTCGATTACAGACTGGAAGGCCGAGGGCTTTGTGCCAGAGGCCGACCTGCCGGAACGGGTCTCCCTGCTGCGCTGGAAACTCGGTCGGAAAGCGAAGCACGATCCTGGGTTTCGGTTCTACGCTTTGTTCGACCGTGTCTATCGGCCTGACGTCTTAGCGGCGGCCTGGTCGCGGATACGGGCGAATCAAGGGGCGCCCGGTCTCGATGGCGTGTCGCTGCGCGACATCGAGCGGGCGCCGGGCGGCGTGGCCGCGTTTCTCAACGACCTGCACGAGGCGTTGCGGATGCGGCGCTACCGCCCGCAGCCGGTACGCCGGGTCTACATCCCGAAACCGGATGGCCGGTTGCGCCCGTTGGGGATCCCGACGGTGCGGGACCGCGTCGCACAAATGGCGGTGCTGCTGGTGATCGAACCGATCTTCGAGGCGGACTTCGAAGGCTGCTCCTTCGGGTTCCGTCCGGGACGGAACGCCCATCAGGCCCTCGACCAGGTGCAGGCGGCGCTGCAGGCGGACCGGACGGCGGTGTATGACGCGGATCTGGCGAGCTACTTCGACACTATTGACCACGGTCGGTTACTCCAGCAACTGCAGCGGCGGATTGTGGATCGCTCGGTGCTGGCGCTGATTCGGGCGTGGTTACGGTGCCCGGTCGTCGAGGAGGATGACGAGGGGCGACGGCGGACGACCCGCCCGCGGCACGGAACGCCGCAAGGGGGGGTGATTTCGCCGTTGCTGGCCAACATCTACCTCCACGACTTCGATCGCGCGTTCCACGGTCCCGACGGCCCGTTCCAGTTTGCCAATGCGCGGCTGGTGCGGTACGCCGACGATTTCGTGGTGTTGGCGCGGTACATGGGGACGCGTCTGCGGACGTGGATCGAAACGCAGCTCGAGCAGGACCTCCGGTTGACGGTGAATCGGACGAAAACACGAGTGGTGCGGGTGACAGCACCGGGCGAGAGTCTGGACTTCCTGGGCTTCACGCTCCGGTACTTCCGCGACCTGCGGGGACGGGACCATCGCTATCTGGCCGTGGAGCCGTCTCGACGCGCGCAGGCGCGGTTGCGGGAGAAGCTGCGACATCTGACGCGGGCGAGCGCGACGCGCTCGCTCGGGGAGACGGTCGTGGCGGTGGATCGGCTGCTCCGTGGCTGGAAGGGGTACTTCCGCTACGGGTATCCGCGTCGGGTCTTCCGCTCGCTCAACCACTACGTGCGGGTCCGGTTCCGGTGCTTTCTCCGGAACCGGAGTCAACGCCGCAGTCGCCCGTTGCGGGACGGCGAGAGCCTCTATGCGGGACTCCAACGCTATGGGCTCACCTACC
>DASWVN010000285.1:0-19476 GCA_036401215.1 Vicinamibacterales bacterium
GTCGGGTCTTCCGCTCGCTCAACCACTACGTGCGGGTCCGGTTCCGGTGCTTTCTCCGGAACCGGAGTCAACGCCGCAGTCGCCCGTTGCGGGACGGCGAGAGCCTCTATGCGGGACTCCAACGCTATGGGCTCACCTACCGGTGAGGGCGCGGCCGGATCAACATCTTGCGCGGGCTTTCAGACGACGCGTGTCGGTGAGCCGGATGCTGGAAACCTGCATGTCCGGTTCGATGAGGGGGAGCGGCTTATCCCCGCTCCCTACTCGACTGTGCTTCGTGTCCCTTCGTGCCAGCAGCCGTCGGCGCCGTGTCAGCGGGCTGTGAACATCGCCGAAAAGGAGCTCAGTCTCGGTCGCGCGCGGACCAGCTCCGCTACGACGAGGTCCGCGCCGTGGCTGCGCGGCTGCCGTACATGAACACCTGGCGGTAGCTGAGTCGACCGCCGTTCACTGTCCGCCGACAAAGGCCAAACGGCCTGGGCACGACGAACACCAAGCACACGACGAACACAAAGAAGAACACAAAACAAACATTGATTTCCTTGTGCTCTTCTTCGTGGTCGTAGTGTTCTTCGTGTCTCTTCGTGCCAGCAGCCGTCGGCGCCGTGTCAGCAGGCTGTGAACATCGCCGAAAGGAGCTCAGTCTCGTCGCGCGCGGACCAGCTCCAGGAACGCGGCAGCCGCGTGTGACAGCTCTCCGGTCCGGCGGAACACGAACCGGACCACTCGGCGGGTCGTCAACTCAGGGACCTTCACGGCGACGAGGTCACCGCGCGCGATCTCGGTGAGCGCGCAGCGGCGGGGCAGGACCGCGACCCCCACGCCCATCTCCACCGCGCGCTTGATGCCGTCGAGGCTTGGCAGCGCGATCTGGATGTTGATAGCGGCCTGGCGGCGCTCGTAGACGCGAAGCACCCGATCGCGGGTGGGCGAAGGATCGTTGTGCGCGATCACCACCTGCCGGCCCACTTCCTCGATCGACACGCGTTTTCGGGATGCGAGGGGATGCTTCGGATGCGCGAGCATCACGAGTTCATCGTCTCCAAGCGGGATGGACTGCAGGCCGCGTTCGGCGGGCTGGAACGTCAGCACACCGAAGTCCATGGATCGATCGAGCAGGTCGGTCGCAATGCGCCTGGACGGCACGCGCCGGACTTCGATGGTGACGCGGGGATGGGTCGCGGCGTACTCGCGAACGAAGGGCAGGACCGAGTGGACGGCTGCCTCGTTGGCGCCGATCACGACCCGTCCGCGCCGCACCTGCTGGAGTTCGCGGACCGCGGCTTCTGCCTCCGAGGCCATGCGCAGCAGTCGCTGCGCGTGCTCCAGCAGCAAGGTGCCGGCCTGGGTCAGCGCGCCATTCCGGGACGAGCGGTCGAACAGGCGATCCCCGAGCGCGTCCTCCAGCCGCCGGATCGCCTGGCTGACCGCGGGCTGAGTCCGATGGAGCTTTCGGGCCGCGACCGAGAAGCTCCGTTCCTGCGCCACCATCACGAAGACCTGAAGATCCGGCAGTTGCACCCGACCATCATAAGCAACGTTAATGGAATCCAAAAAACAATAAATTGGACTACTTGCGGGACGGACCGATAAGGTTACGCAGAGGACACATGGCTGACGATCGGATCATCATCTTCGACACCACCCTTCGCGACGGAGAGCAGGCTCCGGGCTTCTCCATGCGAACCGACGAGAAGCTCAAGGTCGCCCGGCAGCTGGCCGCGCTCGGGGTCGACATCATCGAGGCGGGATTCCCGATTGCGTCGGCCGCCGACGCCGAGTCGGTGCGAATGATCGCCACGCACGTCCGCGGACCGGTCATCGCCGGCCTGGCCAGGTGCAACGCCGCCGACATCGACCGCGCCGGCTGGGCGCTGGCGCCCGCCGAGCGCCGCCGCATCCACGTATTCATCGCGACGTCGGACCTGCATCTGGAACGCAAGCTTCGGATCTCGCGGCAGGAGTGCATCGACAGCGCCATCAATGCCGTCCGGCGGGCCCGTCAGTTCACCGACGACGTGCAGTTTTCGGCCGAGGACGCCACGCGCAGCGATCCCGAGTTCCTGTGGCGGGTGGTCGAAGCGGTGATCCAGGCCGGAGCCAAGACGATCAACCTCCCCGATACCGTCGGCTACTCCACCCCCGACGAGATCAAGGAATTCTTCGCCACGATCATCAACCGCGTGCCCAGCTCGGACCAGGTCGTCTTCAGCGCCCATTGCCACGACGATCTCGGCCTCGCCGCCGCGAACAGCCTCTCCGCGCTCGAAGGCGGGGCCCGGCAGGTCGAGTGCACGATCAACGGCATCGGCGAGCGCGCCGGTAACGCGTCGCTCGAGGAAGTGGTGATGGCCACGCGCGTGCGGGCCGACAGGCTCCCTTACCGCACGAACATCGTCACGCGCGAGATCTACGCGTCGAGCCAGCTGCTGTCGAGTGTCACGGGCGAGGGCGTGCAGTCGAACAAGGCTATCGTCGGCCGCAACGCGTTCGCGCACGAGGCCGGCATTCACCAGGACGGGATGCTGAAGGACCGCAGGACGTACGAGATCATGCGTCCGGAGGAAGTCGGCGTCCCGCAGGCCACGCTCGTCCTCGGCAAGCACTCGGGGCGCCATGCCGTGCAGCGCCGGTGCGAGCAGATCGGATTCACGCTCGAGCGGCGCGATCTCGACGTCGTCTACCGCGCCGTCATCGAGCACGCCGACCGTGAGAAGGTGGTGACCGACGCCGACCTGGCGGCCATCGTCGCGCGGGTCTGCACGAGTGCCGCCGCCAAGGCTGCGTCCGGCATGCCGGACTTCGCTGCCACCCCGGCGGAAGTCGGCTACGGACACGGAGTCTAGACGAGAGACTCCGAACTATGAACTCCGAACTATGAACGACTCAGTTCGGAGTTCGGAGTCCATAGTTCGGAGTTTCCTTACTCCACCGTTACGCTTTTCGCCAGATTCCTGGGCTGATCCACGTCACAACCCCGCCTGACCGCGATGTGGTACGAGAGCAGCTGAAGCGGCACCACCATCAACACCGGCGTGATCAGGGGGTGCGCGTCGGGGACCGTGATCAGAAAGTCGTTGGCCGGATCGAGCAGGTCGCGAATGCCCTTGTGCTTGTCGGTCGTCAATGCCACGACCGATCCCCCGCGCGCCTTGGCTTCCTGGATGTTGCCGATCATCTTCTCGAAGACGTGATCGTTCGGTGCGATCGTCACGACCGGCATCTGTTCGTCGATCAAGGCGATCGGTCCGTGCTTCATCTCGCCCGCGGGGTAGCCCTCGGCGTGGATGTATGAGATCTCCTTCAGCTTCAGCGCCCCTTCGAGCGCGATCGGATAGTTGATCCCGCGTCCGAGATACAGAAAGTCGCTCCGCTGATAGAACTTCCGCGCGATCTCCTCGATGAGCGGATCGCACTTCAGCGTCTGCTCGAGCGCCAGCGGCAGCTGCGTCAACCCTTCGATGTGCGGCCGCGCCTCCTCTGGTGAGAGCGTGGCGCGGATCTGTCCCAGGTAGATCGCGAGCATGTGCAGCGCGACGAGCTGCGACGTGAACGCCTTGGTCGAGGCGACCCCGATCTCCGGACCCGCGTGCGTGTAGACCGTTCCTTCGGTCTCGCGGGTGGCCATGCTGCCGACGACGTTGCAGATCGCGATGCTCCGCGCGCCTTTCCGCTTGGCCTCGCGCAGCGCCGCCAGCGTGTCCGCGGTCTCGCCGGATTGCGTGATGACGATCGCCAGCGTGTTCTGCGAGACGATCGGGTCGCGGTACCGATACTCCGATCCGTAGTCGACCTCCACCGGAACGCGCGCGAGCGACTCGATCATGAACTTGCCGACGAGCGCCGCGTGCCACGACGTGCCGCAGGCAAGGATCACCACCCGTTCCGTTTCGCGCAGGACCTCGTCGGGAATTTCGATCTCGTGCAGGAACACCTTCCCCGACTCGACCGAGGCCCGTCCGAGAACGGTTTCCTTGATCGCCATCGGCTGCTCGAAGATCTCCTTCAGCATGAAGTGCTTGTATCCGGCCTTCTCCGCCATGACCGGATCCCAGGACACGCGCGTGCTCTTCTTCGAGACGGCCCGGCCCGAGTAGTCGGTGAACTCGACGCCGGTGGGCGTGACCACGGCCATCTCCTCGTCGCCGAGGAACACGACGTCGCGCGTGTGGCTGAGGATCGCCGGGATGTCGGAAGCGACGAAGAACTCTCCTTCGCCAAGCCCCACGACGATCGGCGGACCATTGCGCACGGTCACGATCTTGTTCGGGTCGCTCGCCGACATCAGCACCAGCGCGAACAGTCCGCGCATGTACAGCAGCGCCCGTCGCGTCGCGTTCTCGAGGCCGTCGTCCTTCATCTCGCGCTCGATGAGATGGGCGACGATCTCCGTATCGGTCTCGGTGACGAAGGTGTGCCCTTCGCGCTGCAGCTGCTGCTTCAGCTCGAGATAGTTTTCGATGATGCCGTTGTGGACGACGACGATGCGGCCGGTGCAGTCGCGGTGGGGATGAGCGTTCTCTTCGGTGGGGCGGCCGTGCGTGGCCCATCGTGTGTGCCCGATGCCGTATTCCCCTTCGAGCGGGTGCGTCGCAATGACCTCTTCGAGTCGAGCCAGCTTGCCGGCGCTACGGCGAAGCTCGATCGATCCGTTCCGCACAACCGCGACACCGGCCGAGTCGTACCCGCGATACTCCAGGCGCCGAAGCCCGTCGATCAGGATCGGAAGGACCTGCTTCTGGCCGATGTAACCGATGATTCCGCACATATGGTGTCCTTAACGATTGCCCCTCGATTCACGACCCACAACTCACGACTTCTCCTGCTTCTTCTTTTTCTTCTTCGCCCATCCCTCGATGTTCGTCTGGCGGCCGCGGGCGATGCCCAGCGCGTCGGGCGGAACGTCGGACGTGATCGAAGAGCCGGCGGCGACGTAGGCGCCTTTGCCGACACGGACCGGCGCGATCAGCTGCGTGTCGCTGCCGATGAAGGCGCCGTCGTCGATGATCGTCGGGTGCTTCGCGACGCCGTCGTAGTTGCACGTGATCGTGCCGGCTCCGACGTTGACGCTCTCCCCGATCGTCGCATCGCCGAGATACGCGAGATGGTTCGCCTTCGAGCCACGCCCGAGCGTCGTCTTCTTCAGCTCGACGAAGTTGCCGATGTGCGCGTCCTCCCCGACGTTCGACTGCGGACGGATGTGCGCGAATGGACCGATCCTCGCACCCTGGGAGATGTGCGATTCGGTGATGACGCAGAAGTTGTTGATCACGACGCCGTCATCCACCGTGGAGTTGACGATGCGTACGCCGGCGTGGATGACGCACCCGGATCCGATGGTGGTGCGCCCTTCGAGATACA
Organism: Vicinamibacterales bacterium; assembly: GCA_036401215.1. Classification (GTDB taxonomy): domain Bacteria; phylum Acidobacteriota; class Vicinamibacteria; order Vicinamibacterales; family 2-12-FULL-66-21; genus JACDCA01. Next base: position 5,362 of record DASWVN010000285.1, read on the forward strand.
CGTTCGGGTACAGGATCGTGTCGGCGCCGACCGTCACGTCGGGCCCGACGAATGTCGTTGCCGGATCGACGATCGTCACACCACTCTCCATCAGCTCGTCGTTCCGTGTCGTCCGTAGAATTGCCGTCACGTGAGCCAGCTCCTTCCGGCTGTTCACCCCGAGGATTTCGCGGGGATCGTCGGCCACGACCGTCTCCACGATCAGGCCGCGCGAACGGTAGATCGAGACCAGGTCTGGCAGGTAATACTCACCCTGCGCGTTGACCGCTCCGATCTCCCGCAGCGCCCCGAACAGCGGCTCGAGGTCGAAGGCGTAGATGCCGCTGTTGATCTCGCGGATCCCACGCTCCTCGGCAGAGGCGTCCTTGTGCTCGACGATGCGCGTGACACGCGCGTCGGCATCCCGGACGATACGCCCGTAGCCGTCCGGATTGTCGACAATCGCGGTGAGCACGGTCGCCGCCGCTCCTCGCTCGACGTGGACGCCTGCCAGACGCTCCAGGGTCGCTGGACGCAGCAAGGGCACGTCTCCCGAGAGCAGCACCACGAGACCCGTTCTGCCTTTCAGCAGCGGCTCGGCCTGGAGCAGCGCGTGTCCAGTGCCGAGCTGCGGCTCCTGCAGTGCAAAGCGCAGGCCCATCCGTTTGCCCAACCCGGCGCGAACGGCCTCGGCCTGAAACCCGACGATGGCCGTGACCGAAGCTGGGGCGAGCGTATCGGCGGTCCTGAACACGTGCTCGATGAGCGGAAGCTCGCCAGCCTTGTGAAGGACCTTCGGCAGGACTGACTTCATACGGGTGCCCTTGCCGGCGGCAAGGACGACGATGTGGACGTCGGGCATCGGACAAGTCTACCCGCGGTGGGACAGAGGGTCAGAGGACCGAATTGGAGAGCGAATCTTGGTCGACGACCCTATTTCTGGCTACCTGCGCCGGCTTGCAACCGGCTTCCGCCCTGCAGGGTTCCCGTCGTTCTCGACAACATCGCGGAAGGCCTGGAGATCGCGGATATTTTCGAGATCGGGATCCTGGCGGGCCTGTGTCCGGTTCTCGGGATTGAGTTCGATCGACCGTCTGAGGTGCTCGACCGCTTCGTCGCGGCGGCCGCGCATGCTCAAGGCGGCGGCCATGATGTAGTGCGCGTGATCGTCGGACTCATCCACGCTGAGCGCCCGCTGGAGGTGCGTCATCGCGGTATTGTGATCGCCCGAATTGAGCGCCACGGTGGCCGCATACACGTGTTCCCGGGACGTCTGGGGGGATGCCGCCTGACGGGCGGTCTCGCGCTCGCAGACGCGCAGGTAGAGATGCGCACGCTCGAGCAGTTCGCGCTCTTCGGGATACTTGTCGATGACGGCCCGGAAGAGTTCCGCCGCGGCACTGAAATCGCGGCGCTGGAGGGCCTGGACGCCGCGCTCGTAGATCGCCACCGCTTCGTAGAAGCCGGGCTTTCGAGGGGGTGGCGCCGGGGCTGGCGGGGCCGGTGCCGGTGCGGGCGGCTGCGCCTCGACCTTCGGTGCCGAGACACGGGGTTTGGACCTCGTGACCGGCTTTGCGGCGGATCGAGTCTTGGCTTTCGCCTTCGCGGCGACGCGCCGGCTTGACCGTGGGGCTGCCCCTTTTCGGGCCGTCGCCTTCTTCTTTGTCGTCCGAGGGTCTTGCCCCCGGCGCTGCTTTGCCAACCTGTCGCCTCCTGCCGCTCGTGTTTCGGCGGCAAAAGGTAACAAATTGACGGTGAAACGGTCAAGCGATGTGACGCATGTCCAGCTAATCAGTCGTTATTAGGTCGTTCAGCAGATTTCTTGGCATCCTCGATGGCCTTGAACACCGTCCTCGTGCTGATCCCGTGCCGCCTGGCGACCTCACGAATGGCTTCGCGCCTCTCAAGCCCAGCATTATTGGTCAGTCGCCAGAATTCCGCTGCCAGATCTGCGTCTCGAGGAGCCTGTCCCTCTCCAGATCGAACGGTCTGCCCGGGAAAGATGATCAGGACGAACTCGCCCTGGGCTGGAGGCGGCTCCTTGAGCCAATCAGAAATAGGTTGTATGGCAAAATATTCGTGGATCTTCGTCAACTCGCGTCCGATCGCGACGGTTCGTTCCCCCATTTCGGTCTCGATGTCGGCGAGTGTCTGCTCGATCCGATGCGGAGCTTCGTAGAGGACCAGGGGAAATGGGTGCGCAGTCAGCTCGCGCAGCCACCGTTTTCTGCTGTTCGACCTAGTTGGCGGGAACCCCAGAAACGTGAACCCATCCGACAAAAGACCCGCGGCCGAGACGGCGGCCGTCACGGCGCTTGCACCAGGAACGGGCACGACCTGGATCCCCGAGTGGTGGGCCGCCGCGACCAGGCGCGAGCCAGGATCGGAAATCGCGGGGGTCCCGGCGTCGGACACGAGCGCGATCGACTCGCCGTCGATCAACTTCTGGACGAGCCGTGGCGCTTTTGCATGTTCATTGTGTTCATGCAGGCTCGTCGTGGGCGTAGAGATGGAGTAGTGTTGAAGGAGTTTTGACGTGCGGCGGGTGTCTTCCGCCGCGATCAACGAGACTTCGCGGAGGATCCGCAGGGCCCGGAGCGTCACATCCTCGAGGTTGCCGATAGGCGTGGCGACCACATAGAGGATGCCCGGCATGTCGAGGGCCCGAATTGTAACGCATGTATTCAGCCGAACCGCTTCCCCACTTCGTCGACGAGTACCTCGCGTACCTCCACGAAGTTCAGCCGACGAGCGCCACGTTCGACGGCGTTCATCTTCATGACGACCTTCTCGAGGACCTGAGCCGGCGCGCCATCGACGCGCAGATCCGGGACCTCGGTGCGCTCGAGCGCCGGCTGGCTGCCATCGATCCCGCCCGGCTGACCGACACCGAGCGGCTCGAACGTCCGGCGATCGAAGCCAACATCCGCTCGCGTCTGTTCGAACTCGAGCAGGTCAGAACCTGGGAGCGGAGCCCGCAGCATTACGCGGACATCATCTCCACGAGCCTCGCCGGCCAGGCGCTGTTCGAATACGCGCCGCTCGAGCAGCGCGCCCGCCGCATCGTCTCGAAACTGCGCCAGGTGCCGCGCCTGATCCAGGCCGCGAAGGACAACATCAAGGACCCTGCCGGCATCTTCGTCAAGGTGGGGCTCGAGAGCATGCGCGGCACGCAGCGGTTCATCGACGAGGACCTGCCGCGCGCGTTCTCCCGTCTCGACGATCTGCACATCCTCGGCGATCTGGCCGACGCCTCGGTGGAAGCGTCCGCCGCGCTCGGCGCCTACATCGAGTATCTCGAGAAGGATCTCGCGCCGCGCAGCAAGGGGACGTTCAGGCTGGGACGCGAGCGCTTCGGGGAGAAGCTGCGCATCGACGAAGGGTTGATGATCGATACCGACAGGCTGCTGTCGATCGCGATGCGCGAGCTGCATGAGACGCAGGAAGAGTTCCGCCGTGTGGCGTCGCGCATGAACGGCAGCGATCCGCGCGCCGCGTGGGAACGCGCCAAGGCGGACCACCCGCCCGCGGGGCAGCTCGTCTCGGTCGCGCAGCAGCAACTCGGCGAACTCGCCGAGTTCATCACGTCGAACAAGATCGTGACGATCCCCGAAGGTGCGCCGGTGGACGTCGCCCCCACTCCGAAGTTCTATCGCTGGACCTTCGCGAGCATGTGGACGCCCGGACCGTTCGAGAGCCGTCCGATCCGCGCCACCTACTACATCACCGACGTCGATCCCTCATGGCCGGCGGAACGCCAGGCAGAGCACCTTCGCGATTTCAACTACGGGAATCTGTGGTCGATCTCCATCCACGAAGTCTTTCCCGGACACTTCCTCCACTACCAGCACCTGCGACAGATCGACTCCAAGCTGCGCAAGTCGATCCTCTTCTCGTCGACCGCGCTCGTCGAGGGCTGGGCGCACTACTGCGAGCAGATGATGCTCGACGAAGGTTTCCGCAAGAACGAACCGGGCGTGCGGCTTGGCCAGATTGCCGAAGCCCTCATCCGCCTGGCGCGCTTCATCGTCGGGATCCGGCTGCACTGCGAGGACCTGTCGGTCGAGCAAGGCGTCCGCTTCTTCCGCGAGGAGGCGTTCCTCGAAGAGGCGAGCGCGCGCCGTGAGGCGGAACGCGGCACCTTCGATCCGTCCTACATCCTTTACTCGGCCGGCAAGCTGATGATCCTGAAGCTGCGGGAGGACTACAAGGCCAAGGTGGGATCCGGGTACTCGCTGCGGAAGTTCCACGACGAGCTGCTGGGCAACGGGACCGTGCCGCTCTGGCTGCACCGGGCCCTGATGCTGGGCGACCAGACCGGGACGCTGCTCGAGTAGCGGCGGGTCGCGCAATGGTATCCTTGAGCTAAGGTATGCCTCTCTACGAATACAAGTGTGAAGCGTGCGGAAACCGCTTCGAGAAGATCCAGAAGTTCTCCGATCCGCTGGTAGATGCCTGCCCGAAGTGTGGCGGCAAGGTGGAGAAGCTGCTCTCGTCCCCAGCGATCCAGTTCAAGGGATCCGGCTGGTACATCACCGACTACGCGAGAAAGTCGTCATCCGACAGTTCATCGAGCAGCAAGTCCAGCAGCTCGAGCGACAAGTCGGATTCCTCCAGTGATTCGTCGAAGAGCGAGCCGGCATCAGCACCGGCCGCGGCGGCGAAGGACTAAGAAACCCCGAACTATGAACGCCGAACTCCGAACTGGCAACTGTTCATAGTTCGACGTTCATAGTTCGGAGTTTCTCAGCCCCCGACTTTCTCCACGTCGATCGATCGCAGGTACTCCCTGAAGTCGTCGGCGAGGTCGGGGTTCCGCAACGCGAAGTACACCACCGCCTTCAGGAACCCGAGCTTGTTGCCCGTGTCGTGGCGGACGCCGTCGATGCGGCAGCCGTAGATCGGACGGCTCTTCAGGAGCTGCCGTAGACCGTTCGTGAGCTGGATCTCACCGGTGCGGTCCTTCCCAATTTTTTCAAGCGCGGGAAAGATGTCTGGCGTGAGCACGTAGCGTCCGATGATGGCGAGATCGGACGGCGCTTCGTCGACCGGTGGCTTTTCGACGAGATCCTTGATCTGGTAGACGCCGGGGCGGATCTCGTCGGCGTCGATGATGCCGTACGCACTGACGGTGGACTTCGGCACCCGTTCGATCGCGAGCACAGGACCCTTCACTTCATCGAACACATCGATCATCTGACGGATCGCCGGCGGTTCCGCATCGATCACGTCGTCGCCGAGGATCACCGCGAACGGTTCGTCGCCGACCAGCGCCTTCGTGGTCAACACCGCGTGGCCGAGTCCGAGCGGCTCCCCCTGGCGCACGTAGGCGAAGTTGATCAGGTTGGAGATCTTCCTGATCTCGAGCAACTGCTCCTTCTTGCCCCGAGCTTCGAGGAACGTTTCGAGTTCGACCGAGACATCGAAGTGATCCTCGATCGCGTTCTTGCCGCGGCCGGTCACCAGGATGATGTTGTCGATGCCCGACGCGACCGCCTCCTCCACGCCGTACTGGATGATCGGCTTGTCGACGAGCGGCAGCATCTCTTTCGGCTGTGCCTTGGTGGCCGGCAGAAAGCGAGTTCCGAGACCCGCCGCCGGAAAAACCGCCTTGCGAATCATTCTGTTCACGTTCCGATCCTACCCCAGGACCGTGAGGGCGATATACGATTTACGGATGCTGGATGCGGGGTTCGTGCGTGAACATATGGACGGTGTCAAGCGAGGGCTGCAGAGCCGCGGAATGCAACCGGAAGCCGACCTCGACCAGTTTGCGGCCCTCGAATCCCGTCGTCGCGCACTGATTCCAGAAATCGAGGGGCTCAAGCGCGAGCAGAATGCCGCCGCCGACGAGGTAGCGCGCGCCAAGCGGCAGGGACAGGATCCGTCGTCCATTTTCGCCGCGAACAAGGCCCGAGGGCAGCAGATCAAGACGCTGGAAGCGCAGCTCGCCGAAGTCGAGCAGCAGCGTTCATCGCTGCTGATGACGATTCCCAACCTGCCGCATGCGTCGGTGCCGGTCGGGACGAGCGCCGACGACAACGTCGAAGTCCGCCGTCACGGCGATCCGCGTACGTTCGACTTCGCACCGAAAGCGCACTGGGACCTCGGTCCGGAACTGGGCATCATCGACTTCGAGCGGGCGACGCGCATGTCGGGCGCGCGCTTCTCGGTGCTGCTCGGCGCGGGCGCACGTCTCGCGCGTGCGCTCATCAACTTCATGCTCGACCTCCACACGCGCGAGCACGGTTACCAGGAAGTGGAACCACCATTTCTTGTGAACAGCGACGCGCTTCGCGGCACGGGCAACCTGCCGAAGTTCGAGCAGGATCTGTTCAAGATCGCAGGGGACTGGAACCTGTACCTGATTCCCACGGCGGAGGTCCCACTCACGAACCTCCATCGAGGAGAGATCCTGGACGGCCGGCAACTGCCGATTCGCTACACGGCATACACGCCGTGCTTTCGCAGCGAAGCGGGATCCTATGGCGCCGATGTTCGCGGGCTCATCCGCCAGCACCAGTTCGACAAGGTGGAATTGGTAAAGTTCACCACCGCGGACCAGTCGTACGACGAACTCGAGGCCCTGACAGCGAACGCTGAGGAAGTGTTGAAGCGTCTCGGTCTTCCTTACCGGACGATGCTGCTGTGCACCGGTGACATGGGGTTCGCGGCTGCGAAAACCTATGACATCGAGGTGTGGCTGCCGAGCCAGAACACGTACCGTGAGATCTCATCCTGCAGCAACACGGAGGCGTTCCAGGCCCGCCGCGCGAACATCCGCTATCGACCCGACGGCACCGGCAAGGCGGAGTTCGCGCACACGCTGAACGGATCCGGGCTGGCGGTTGGCCGCACGCTGATCGCGATCCTGGAGAACTACCAGCAGGCGGACGGATCGATCACCATTCCAGAGGTCCTGCAGCCCTACATGGGCGGTCTGCGGACCATCAATCGGTAGGCCTATCGATCCAGCGCACCGATCATCCCAACCCTATAAAGCACTTGGACGGTTGTGCCGATTGCTGACTGTACGCGGTGCCCACGTTTGCGCGGCCGGGAGTTGCCAAAAAACGGCAGTGGCGCTATCCTCTGACCCTCCCAGCAACTCCAGCCAATTCCCCGACCGTTTCGGGGCCGAACCAAGGGGAAGGATGCCGGTGAGCGTGTGTCCGGCATGAGGTAGGACTATGTCGACTCTGACGGCTGAAGACTGGTACGAGACGCTGCAACTGAGCCCCAACGCGGACGCCGATACCCATCCAGCGCGTGTTCCGGCTCCTCGCCCAGAAATACCATCCCGACAACCAGGACACCGGCGATGCGGAACAGTTCCGCCGTCTGCACCAGGCCTACGTCGTGCTCAGCGACCCCGAGAAGCGGGCGCAGTACGACTCAGGCTATGAGGGGCTGCGGCGAGAGCGCTGGCGCTTCGCCTCGACGACCCCGCCGGCCGAGAACGACTTCGAACGCGAGCAGCAGATGCGCTGCACCGCGCTCGAAATTCTCTACACGCGCCGCCGCACGGAGCCTGGTAAACCCGCGATGTCGAACCTCGATCTCTCGCAGTTGATGGGGCAGCCCCGCGAGCACCTCGAGTTCACGATCTGGTACCTGGACCAGAAGAAGCTCGTTTCCCGCGACGACCAGTCGAACCTGACGATCACCTGTGAAGGGGTCGATTACGTGGAGCAGATGATGGGCGGGAGAATCCGCCGGCGACTCACCGCCGTGAGCTAGTGGACCGCATAGGGTCCAATCGTTTTCACCACGCGCTGTCCGGCTCGTCGAGTTTCACCCCGAATCGCTCGAGCGTTCCTCCGGTTGCCAGTTCGAGACGGGCGATGGCCTGGTTCAGGTCCGCCCGCGCCCGCAGCTCCTGAGCCTGTGCCGTGACCATCGCCGTCTGACGTTCCAGCACCAGGAACACGGTCGACAGGCCGGACTCGAAGCGCCGCCTCTCGCTTTCGAATTGCTCGGTGCTGTTCCGCCGCGCCGATGCCGCCGCATCGAGGCGCTCCTCGGCGGAGCGCACCGCCTGCAGCGCGCCGCGGACTTCGCTTTCGATCGTCTGGCCGATCTGCTGTCGCTGCCGCTCGATCAGCTGTCCCGTGATCTCCGCGCGGGCCACGTTTGCGCGCGCCGTCCGGTTGCGGATCGGCAGATCCATCTGTAACTGGACGACGGCCGTCGGGAATCGAGCATCGAGCAGGTTCGAGAGCGCTCCACCGTAACTGCCAACGAGAAAGGGAGGCACGCTTGCGCCACCTCCCGTCTGAGGTTCGAGCGGGGTCAGCCCCGCCAGCCGTGACAGCTCATTGAGACGCGCGAGCATCGCGGCATCGTTGCCGCTGAGCGGATTGCCGGAGCTGGCAAGAGCGGTCCCGGCGAGCCCCGCAAGCGAATAGCTGCCGACGACGTCGAGCTGCGGTTTCGTCTGGTCGCGGAAGTACTCGCGATCGATCTCGTTTTGACTGCGGACCGCTGCGAGCGCGGCCAGTTCGGGCCGGCGCGCAAGAGCGGCGGTCACCGCCTCCTCCAGGCTGAGGGGAGGAACCGGACGATCCGCCGGATCGTCCGGAATCAGGGGCTGCGACCAGACAGGTGACGTCCGGTCCGGCAACATCAGCATCTTCAACCTGTTCTCCGCGTCGGTCAGCGCCTGCTGAGCGGAGGCGACCGCCTGCCGGAAGTTCGCCACCTGAATCTGCGCTTCGACGACATCGATCGGCGCGAGCGTGCCTTGCACGACCTGCCGTTCGTTGCTCTGGACCTGGCGTTCCGCCTGCTGGAGTGCGGCGCTCTGCACGTCCAGGTTGCTGGCGGCGAAGACGAGGTCCCAATAGGCTTGTTCGACGAGCGTCAGCTGCGTCTCGAGCACCTGGCGCAACTGCGCATCGGTGAGGTCGGCGGCGCGCCGGGCCAGCTGGATCTGGCGGCGCTCGGCATCGATGCCGCGTCCCCGCAGCAACGGCTGCACGAACGTGGCGCCGAAACCGGACGTGAACTGCGGATTGAGCCGGGAGAACTGGTTGCTCGTCTCGATCCGCGAGGATGTGAAATCAACCGTGAAGCGTCCGCCACCCCACGGCATGCGGCCGGCGGCCGCGAGGCTCCCGGCGAAGATGTCCTGATCGACACGGCCCTGCGTTCCGCCGCCAAGGGCGGACGCGCTCGGATTGGCCGCGTTCTCGAACGACAGCGCGGGTGTGAAGCGCAGGTCGAACGCCCCCTCGGCGGCAACGATGTCAGCCCGTGCCGCATCTCCTCCGAGCCGTGCGATGATGACATCGTTGTTCTGTTCGAGCGTGAGCCGCACCGCTTCCTCGAGCGTGAGGACCTTCGGCTGTGTCGCGTCGATCCCGACGCGCGGCGGCAACGCGCGCGCGGCCGCGCCGGCCGGCTGCTCCGTCTGCGCGAAAGCCGTCGCCGCAACGAGCAGGAGCATGGCCGCCGTCCCGCCCGCCACACGCACGCGACGGCGCGTCAGCCAGTTCCACGCCGGCAGTCTCGCCGCGTCATCGAACAGCGAATAGAAGACAGGAACGGCCAGCAGCGTGAGCAGCAGGCAGAGCGCCTGCCCTCCAACCACCAGGATGCCGATCGACCGGTTCGTCTCCGCACCCGGTCCGCTGCCGAGACAGAGCGGCATCATCCCCGCAATCAACGCCAGCGTCGTCATGAGGATCGGGCGCAGGCGGTCGCGATTCGCCTGCATGATCGCCTCATCGCGCGCCATCCCCTTCGCGCGCAACCCGAGCGTGTGGTCGATCTGCAGGATCGCGTTCTTCTTGACGATGCCGAAGAGCAGCAGGACACCGAGCGCCGAGTAGATGTTGAGCGGCTGCCGGAAGACCAGCGAGGCGAACAACCCAAACGGCACGGCAAGCGGCAGCGTCAGCAGGATCGTCACCGGATGGATGAACGACTCGAACTGCGCCGCGAGCACCATGTACATGAAGATGAACGACAGCGCGAAGGCGATGCCGAAGTAGTACGCGGCACGACCGAGTTCGCGTGACTGACCGCTCGTGACGATCGAGTACCCCGGCTCCATGTCCAGTTGTGCGAACGCGGCCTCGACGACCGCCTGCCCCTCGGCCTGCGACCTGCCGGGTGCGGGATTGGCGGATACCGTGATTTGACGAGAGCGATTCAGACGATCGATCGAGGCCGGACCCGCCCCTTCGTTGAACCGGACGAGATTCCGCAGCTGCACGAGTTCGCCGGTGCCGGTCCGGACGGTTGCCGCCGCGATCGACGCCGGCGTGCGCCTGAACGAGTCCTGTGCCTTGAGCACGACGTCGTACTGGTCGCTGGCCGCGTTGAAGGTCGTGACGTCCTGCCCGGCGAGCAGGGCGTTGACCGTCTGGGAGATGTCCTGGACACGAACGCCGAGGTCCGCGGCGCGTTGACGGTCGATGTCGATGCGCAGTTCGGGCCGTCCCGGCTCGTAGCTGCGGTCCACGTCGACCAGCTCCGGCGTCTTGTCGAGGATCTCGACCGCCCGCGCCGTGTACTCATCGAGCTTCTCGAGGTTTGGCCCCACGAGCGCGTACTGGATCTGCGCGCCGCGTCCACCTACGAACGAGAGGCCGCTTGATCCCTGCACGGAGATCACGGCCGATTGACGGAACGGCTGCGCCAGCTGGCGAGCGCGCGCGACGAGTTCCTGCTGCGACAGCTCACGCTCGCCGATCGGCAGGAGCGAGACGAACATCGTGCCCGAGTTCCCCTGTCCGCCACCGCCGCCCCAGCCGGCGATAGCGAGGGTGTCGGTGACCCCCGGCAACTGGGTCCGGACCTCGTGCGACAGCTTGTCGAGCAGCGATTGCGTCGCCGCGAGGCTCGAGCCCACGGGCAGGCGGACCGACATCTGGAATCGCGATTCGTCCTCGTCTGGCGTGAAGTTCACGCCCGACATCTTGTAGAGCGGAAAGATCGACGCGACCACGAGCGCGCAGACCCCGACCACGATTGCACGGTGCCGCATCGACCATCCCAGCATCGCCGTGTAGATACGGTCGATGTGGCGGTAGAAGCCGCGGCGTGACGCCCCGGAATCGTGCGGCGACTCGGGATCGTGCCTGATCCAGCGGGCCGCCAGCATCGGCGTCAGCGTGAACGACACGATCAGGCTGATCGAGATGGCCGCCGCGGCGGTGAGGCCGAACGACGACATGAAGCGGCCGACGATGCCGCCGAGGAACCCGACCGGCAGGAACACCGCCAGCAGCGACATCGTCGTGGCCATGACGGCGAGGCCGATCTCACGCGTCCCTTCGATCGCCGCCTGGAACGGCGACATGCCTTTCTCTTCGACGAAGCGATAGATGTTCTCGAGCACCACGATCGCGTCGTCGATGACGATGCCGACCATGAGCGTCAGCGCGAGCATCGTCATCTGGTTCATCGTGAACCCGAGCGCCGCCATGATGCCGAACGCGCCGATGATGGACGACGGGATGGCGATCGCGGCGATCACCGTCGATCGGAAGTTGCGCAGGAAGATGAAGACGATCAGGGCGGCGAAGATGCCGCCGAGCACGAGATGCTCCTCGATCGAGCGCAGCGAAGCCTTGATGAACTCAGAGTCGTCGCGGATGAGGCGGACGTCGACGTTCGGTGGAAGCGTCTCCCGGATCTCGGCCATCCGCGTCTTCAACGCATCGGCGAGCGCGACGGTGTTCACCCCGCTCTGCTTGCGGATGGCTACCGACACGGCGGGCTTCGCGTTCAGGAGTGATACCGACGAGGGCGGTGCGCCGGTGTCTTCGACGATCCCGATGTCCTTGACCCGGATCGGGACATTGCCGCGTGTGGCCACGACCACTTCGCCGAAGTCGGCGGGACGCGCGACCCGGCCGACCGTGCGCACCGACAGGTCGCGGACGCCCTGCTCCAGCCGTCCGCCGGGCAGTTCCAGGTTCTGCGCCCGCAGTGCGGTCGCGACGTCGGTCGTGGAGAGACCGTAGGCGGCGAGCCGGTCCGGATCGATCTTGACCTGCACTTCGCGCCGCCGCGCGCCGTACAGGATCACCTCGCCGACGCCGTTCACCGACTCCAGGCGCTTCTGGACGTTCTGTTCGACGAACGTCGTCAGCTCGACGACCGGCATGGGTGCCGAGATCGAAAACAGGATGACCGGCCGCGAGTCCGGATCCTGCTTCTGGACGACGGGAGGATCGGCAGTCTCGGGAAGGTTGCGGATGACGGGATCCACCTTCGCGCGGACTTCCTGGGCGGCGACGTCGGGATCCTTGGAGAGGTCGAAGGTGATCGTCACGCGCGACGATCCTTCGGATGACACCGACCGCAGTTCGTCGATGCCGGCCACCGTGTTGACCGCCGCTTCGATCCGGTCGGTGATTTCGGTTTCGACCGATTCAGGCGTCGCACCCGGATTCGACGTGCTCACGGAGACGACCGGCGTTTCGACCTTGGGATAGCGGTCGACGCCGAGCGTGAAGAAGGAGACGCCACCGATGACCGTGATCGCGGCGATGAGCATCGTCGCGAACACCGGCCGCCGAACACATATCGCTGCGAGCTTCTGCATGTGCTTCCGTAAACGCGCTTTACATTGTGAGTTCGCCGTTCATCGCCCGGCGTTCCTAATCCCCTTCGGCGCCGACGGTGACCTCGACGCCATCATAGAGATCCGCGAGACTCGAGAGGGCGACGCGTTCCCCTTCCTTCACGCCGTCGAGCAGGCGGATCGAGTCCCCCTCCTGCCGTGCCGCGAGCTGGACGACGCGCAGGCGGGCACGGTTCTCATCGTCGATGACGTAGACGCGGTACGAGTTCGTGTTGACGTCCTCGACGACGGCGCGGCGCGGGACCAGGAGCGTGCGTTGCGTACGTCCCTGATCGATCGTGGCGACCGCGAACATGCCGGGCTTCAGCGCGGCGTCGGGGTTGGGCACGCGCGCCTCGACAGTGAACGACCGTGCCTCCGCCGAAATCTGCGGGTTGATGGCGGTCAGCCGTCCTTCGAAGCGGCGGTCGGCAAAGGCGTCGACGCGCGCCGTGACCGCCTGACCCACGGCCACCTGTCCGGCCTGAACACCGGGCAGCGTCAGCCTGAGGCGGAGTGGATCGATCTTCAACAGAGTGACGACGGCCGTGGAAGGCTGAACGTACTCGCCGACCGAAACCTTGCGGTCGCTGATGAACCCGGAGAACGGCGCGGCGACGACGACGTCGGCGACCGCCTTTTCGGCGAGGGCGAGCTGCGCGCGGGCCTGGGCGAGTGATGCGCGGGCCGTGGCCACGTTCTGGATCGAGGTTTCGGCTTCGGTCCGCGCCTGGTCCGCGACCGTCCGCGAGACGTCCCCGCTCGCCACGAGGGCGGCGTACCGCTCCGCCGTCGTTTGCGCGAGCGCGTTCTGCGATTCGGCCAGCTTGAGGGTGGCCTCCGCGCGGGCGACCGCCGCACGGGCTTCATCGAGCCGCAGCCCGGCGTCCACGCCCTGGATCCGCACCAGCGGAGCCCCTTCGCGAACGTACTCGCCGACATCGACGGGGGTGGCGATCACGCGTCCGGAGGCCTCGGGCGCGACGTCGGACGACTCGAGGGGCTCGAAGCTGCCGGTCGCCTCGATCGTCACCGGCTCGTCGTGGCCCGTGACCGTGGCGACGGTGACGCTGACGAGATTGCGGGGCTGGGCGGCGGCCGGCGCTTCGCCGGCGCTGCCGCACCCCGTCAGTACGATGGAAAGAATCGACAATGCCGCCATAGCGGCGGGTCTGATCGACACCAGCAGCACTCCTTGTGCAGTCGTCCCCAAACACCGCCCAGGAGTTCAGCCGCAGGACAGGGCCACGGACGAGTCAGACGTCAGGGGTTGAGGGGACGCCCCCAGTTATGACGCTGCTCCAGTCCTCTCTGTTTCTGGCCGAGCTGCCAGGGCGACCTCCGGCAGATGCCCGAACGCCTCCCAGAACGGTATCGCGTTTGTCGTAGAATTGTCGTTCTCCTTCCGGATTTTTCGCGAGCCAATGTGACGACCGGAGAGATGGCCGAGTGGTTTAAGGCGGCGGTCTTGAAAACCGCAGTACTCGAAAGGGTACCGGGGGTTCGAATCCCTCTCTCTCCGCCAGCCTTCGCCGCTCGCTTCGCTCGCGGCTTCGGCT
>DASWVN010000286.1:0-18429 GCA_036401215.1 Vicinamibacterales bacterium
GGCGCGGTGCCGTTCGGCACGCCGCGCCGTCCCGGCTGGAGCCCCACCCACGGGCTGCGCATCTTCGGCTGGACGCACGCGTACACGCTGCCCTACGCGCTGGCCGTACTGGAGTCAGAGACCACCACCACGGCGCCGCCATCGGCTGCCGCTTCGGGTAAATGAGGAGCCTGTCATGAAGCTGTGGAATCGTGTGATTGGCGTTGCGATCGCGGCCTGCGCCGCATGGACCCTGGCGGCGCGCGAGCCCGTCCAGGCGCAGATCACGCCGCTCGACGTCGACCAGGGCGCGATCGGCCTGGGCCTCGCGCTCCGGCATCTGCCGAACGACGGCGCCGTGCTGATGGTCACGGCGCACCCCGATGACGAGAACAACGGGCTGCTCGTGAAGCTCAGTCGCGGTCTCGGGATCAAGACGTCGCTGCTGACGGTCACGCGCGGCGACGGCGGGCAGAACGAGATCGGCCCCGAACTGTTCCAGGCGATCGGGATCCTTCGCACCGAGGAGCTTGCGGCGGTCCATCGCTATGACGGAGTGGACCAGTACTTCACGCGCGCCTACGAGTTCGGCTACTCGTTCAGCGACGAGGAGACGTTCCAGAAGTGGGGCCGCGACGAAATCCTTCGCGACGTCGTCCGGGTCGTCAGGAAAGTGCGGCCGGACGTGATCGTCACGATGCCGCGGCAGTCGGGCGGCGGCGGTCAGCACCACCAGGCCGCCGCGCAACTCGGGCACGAAGCGTTCCGTGCGGCGGCCGATCCGAACCGCTTCCCCGAGCAGATCAAAGAAGGCCTGATGCCGTGGCAGGTCCGCAAGTCCTACGAGAGTGGCGGAGGCGGCGGACGCGGACGTGGCGGCGCGATCCCGCCCGGCGGATCTCCCGGCGACGTGCCCGCGGGCGCGGCGCCAGCCGGAAACGCCGTGTTCGTCCAGACCGGCGATTACGATCCGCTGCTCGGCATGTCGTGGAGCCAGTTCGGCGCGATCGCGCGCAGCGCGCACCTGTGCCAGGGCATGGGCCAGCTGATCCCGCGTCCGGGACCCACGCAGGCCGGTTACGTCCTCGTCAACGGCACGCCCGCGGCGACACCGGAGAAGGACATCCTCGACGGGATCGATTTCCGGCTCACACGGTTGACGCGTTTCGTGGCCGGGCAGGAAGCGGCGGTGCCGTTCCTCGCGAATGAACTCGAGGCGATCGTCGGTCACGCGCGCAACGCGTCCGATGCGTTCGACGTCCGCGCCACGCACAAGACGCTCCCGCACCTGGCCGCCGGCCTGACCGCCACGCGCGGACTGATCGCGAAGGTCGAGGCCAGCGCGCTGAAGGGGAACGCCCGCGAAGAGATCCTGTGGCGGCTGCGCCGCAAGGAAGCGGACTTCGTGAAGGCGCTCGGCCTGGCGCAGGGGCTGGTGCTGCATGCGACGGTGGACGACGGCAACGTCGTCCGCGGACAGACCTTCACCGTGACGGCGAGCGCGTTCAATACGGGCGTCGAACCGGTGCAGATCACCGGCATCCCCGTCCGCGCCCCGCAGGGCTGGACCGTGACTCGTACCACGGGTCAGCCGGGAACCTTGCGCCACAACGAGTCGCTGACGATGACCTACTCGGTGACGGTGGCCCCCAACGCGCGCTATTCACAGCCGTACTGGAAGATGAATCCCGATGTCGATCGCTACGACATCGAGATCCCTGAGCATCACACGCTGCCGTGGAGCCCGCCCGACGTCGTCGCCGAGGTCCAGTACGTGTCGGCCGGCGTGAAGGGAACGCTCGACCAGCCTGCCTACTTCCGCTACGACGGCCCGTGGGTCGGCACCGAGAAGCAGAAGGTCGTCAACATCGTGCCGGCGCTCTCGGTGCGCGTGTCGCCCGGGATCGCGATCATCCCCACAGCAAAGAGCGGAGCGAAGCGCGAGTTCCGCGTCACGGTGCTGAACAATGCGAAGGACGCGGGGGCCGCGGTCGTCCGGCTCGAGACGCCGGCCGGCTGGCAGGTGCAGCCGCGCGAGGTGACCTTGCCGTTCCAGCTCGAAGAAGAGGAACTGACGGCGAAATTCGACGTGACGCCCCCCGCCGGGTTGAAGCCCGGGAACCACACGATCCGTGCCGTCGCCCTCCGCGGCGGCCAGGAGTTCCGCGAGGGGTACCAGGTGATCGCGTATCACCACATCCAGTCGCGGCACCTGTTCCACAACGCCGAATCCGAGGTGAAGGCGATCGACGTGACGGTGCCGGCGAACCTGTCGATCGGCTACGTCATGGGATCCGGTGACGATGTTCCCGCGGCGATCGAGCAGCTCGGCGCGAAGGTGACGATGCTCACGCCAGACGACGTGGCGTTCGCGAATCTTTCGAGTTTCTCGACGATCGTGACCGGCATCAGGGCGTACGAGAAGCGTCCGGACCTTCGCGCCTACAACCAGCGCCTGCTCGACTTTGCCCGGAACGGCGGGCACCTCGTCGTCCAGTACAACAAGATGGGCGCGAACCAGTTGATGTTGAGCGGCCAGGAAGGGTTCGGCGGCGGGCGTGGAGCGCAACCGTCGGCCAGCCCGTTCTTCCCGTACCCGGGGCTCGTCTCGCGCAATCGCATTACCGTGGAGGAGACCCCGGTACGCGTGCTGGTGCCCGACGCCCGAGAGCTGAACACGCCGAACCGGATCACGGCGCAGGACTTCGACGGCTGGGTGCAGGAACGCGGTCTCTACTTCTTCGAGGCGCGCGACGCGCAGTACGTCGACCTGCTGGCCGCGACCGATCCGTGGCCGAACAACCCCGGGGAGAAGAAGGGGATGCTGACCGTCGCTCCCCTCGGCAAGGGCACCTGGACGTACGTGGGGATCGGTCTCTGGCGGCAATTGCCGGCCGGGACACCCGGTGCGTACCGGATCCTGGCAAACCTGATCAGCAAGCCTCGCACGGCGGCGGGCTCGGCGTCGATCGATGCAAAGTGAGGGCAACGGACGTGCCGGAACCGGCTCTGGCGAGAAGGGTGACGGCGCCTTCGAGCGTCGCGCCGGCGGGTCGCTCGACCACCGCGTGATCCGCCGGCACAACGGCAAGCGGATTCTCGATGCGGTCCGCCGCCATGGCCCCATTTCGCGTGCGGAGCTGGCGCAGCGGTCCGAGCTGAGTGCCCCCACGGTGTCGGCGCTGGTCGACGATCTCGTCGATCGCCGCGGCCTGCTGCGCAACGTCGGCAAAGGCGAGTCGAGCGGCGGCCGTCGTCCGCTGATGGTGGACTTCAATGCGGACTTCGGGTTCGTGGTGGGGATCGACATCGGCTCGCGGGCCCTGCGCTCGGTGCTTGCCGATCTGCGCGGGCAGGTGGTGCACCGGCACGAGGAGCGGACGCCCACCACTTCCCGCGAGGCGATCCTCGACGCGACCATGGCGGCCGTCGATCGGCTGTTCGTCGATGCCGGGATCGGCAAGGACAAGATGTTCGCCATCGGCGTGGGTGCGCCCGGCATGACCGATGTCACGCACGGACGCGTGATCAGCGCCGTCAACCTGAAAGGCTGGACCGACGTTCCGCTCCGCGATCTGCTCCAGGAGCGGTTCCACGTTCCGGTCTTCGTGGACAACGACGTCAACATGGCGGCCATGGGGGAACAATGGGCCGGCTGCGCGAAGGATTGCCCTAACTTCGTCTTCATCGCGCTCGGAGCCGGCGTCGGGGCCGGCATCGTGATCGATGGCCGGTTGTATCGCGGCACACGATGGTATGCGGGGGAGATCAGTCATCTGCTCCTCGATCACCGGTGCTGGGACGTGGACTACGGGGAGCAGGGATATCTGGAGAGCTACGCCGGCGCCGAAGCGATTGCCCGCGAGTGGCAGCGCCTGCGGCCGAATGCGCCGGCCGTCCCGTCGGCGGATGGCGCCGCGGAGGTCTTCGAAGCCGCGCGCTACGGGGACACACGGGCAGGCGAGATCGTCCGTCAGGTGGCGGTCTATCTCGGCGTCGGCATCGCCAACATCGCGGCCGTGCTGGATCCGGCCCTGATTGTGTTTGGCGGCGGGATCAGCCATGTCGGGGACCAGCTGCTGCAGCCCGTCCGCCAGGTCGTTGCCCGCATCGTTCCGAACGTGCCGGAGCTTCGGGTCAGCGCGGCGGGCGACGATGCGCAGGTATTCGGTAGTCTGTACTCGGCGCTGCAGCTCGCGGATGTGCGCCTGTTCGAGTCGCTGTAAGCACCAGGGAGCCTCACACACTTCTCATGAAATTCGACGCCGAATACGTATCGTGTGTCCTCAACGAAATCTTCGAGGACGCCAAGGCCCAGTTCCTCGCCCCCTTGATGGCGATCAACAAGGCGCATCTGGTGATGCTCGCCGAGCAGGGGATTATTCCCCGCTCGGAGGCTCGCGCCGTCAGCCGCGCGTTGCGCCAGGTGTCGGTCGAGGAGATCCGTCAGGTGAAGTACGACGGAACGTACGAAGACCTGTTCTTCTATATCGAGCGCCTGATCGTCGAACAGTGCGGTGAGGACGCCGCCGGACGCCTGCACACCGCGCGTTCGCGCAACGACATCGACATGACGATGTACCGCATGCAGCAGCGCGTGCTGATCCTGACGCTGCTGGGCGCGGCGCTGGAATTGCGCGAGGCGCTGCTGACGCACGCGGCCGCACACCGCGACACCGTGTTCGCGGCGCACACGCACACGCAGCCGGCACAGCCCTCGACGATTGCCCACTATCTGCTCGCGGTCGTGGAGCAGCTGGAGCGCGATGCGGAGCGCCTGCGCGCCGCCTTCGACAGCACCAACAAGAATCCGCTCGGCGCCTGTGCGATTACGGGGACGGGATTCCCGATCGACCGTCAGCGGACGACGACGCTGCTCGGGTTCGATGCGCCGACCGGCAACACCTACGGCAGCATCGCGACCGTGGACTACCTGCTCGAGAGCGTGTCGGCGTCCTCGGTGATGCTGACGGGGCTGGGCCGCGTCGTGCAGGACCTGCTGCTCTGGTGCACGTCGGAGTTCGGGTATCTGCGGCTCTCGGACGGTTTCGTCCAGTGCAGCAGCATCATGCCGCAGAAGCGCAATCCCGTTGCGCTCGAGCATGCCCGCGCGATCGCCAGCAAGGCGGTGGGGCAGGCGGGAGCGATCACGGTCGCGGTCCACAACACGCCGTTCGGCGACATCGTCGACACCGAGGACGACCTCCAGCCGATGGTGTTTGCGATGTTCAAGGATGCAATCCGCGCCGTCCGCCTCGTGGCCGCCGCGATGAAGGAGGCGTCGTTCAACCGCGAGAAGCTGGCCGAGCGCGCCGAGCAGGACTGGATCACCGTGACGGAACTCGCCGATACGCTGACGCGCGATCGCGGTGTGCCGTTCAAGACCAGCCACTCGATCGCGGGCCGCTTCGTCGCCGCATGCGCGGCGCGCCCCGCGGATCCGAAGTCGGCGGTGTTGAAGGATGTCTCGGGCGCGCTGCTCGGGGCGCCGATCGAGTACTCGGAAGAGGACCTCGCGCGGATCCTCAGCGCCAGGCACTTCGTCGAGGTGCGAACCACCCCCGGCGGCCCCGCGCCGTCCGTGACCGCGAAAGCCATCGAAGCCTCACGCGCCCTGCTCGCCGCGGATCAGGAGTGGATGGGGAAGAGAAACGCGGCGTTGGAAGCGGCGGAAAAGGAACTCGACGCCGCGCTCGTGGCGCTGTGAAGCGAGCCCTTATGCGAGGGGCTTTCCCTGCATACTGAACGCGCCGACGGCTTCAATCACGACGGACACGAAGAACACGAAGGACACGAAGAAAGAACACAACCAAATCACTTTGTGTTTTCTTGGTGTGCTTAGTGCTCTTGGTGGCCTTTGTGGCCGAGGCCGTCGGCGTGTGTATCACGCAGAACCCCGGAACCCAGAACCCCGGAACCCGGAACCCTCTGGAACCCCCGAGAACCCGCTGGAACCCCCTGGAACCGAGGTCTTATACGGTTACCACCCAATGCTGCCCCATCTCGACCGGCAGCTCTTCGAGCAACCGATCCACGAGGGCGGGGCCGTAGCGATTGAGGAAGAACACGACGGCGACCGTCCGCTCCTGAGGATGGCCGAGCGGGAAGATCAGCGACTGCGCCCGCGCGAACTGGCGCCGGAGCGTCTCGTCGCGCTTCTTCGCGGCCTGGATCACCTTGTTGCGGAGGTTGCGGAGGTCGTGCTCCATCTTGCCGAGCGTGGTCCTGGCGGCGCCGGCGAGCGTCGGATCCACCGCGGGTACGGCCTCGATGATGCGTTCGAGCGCCCGTCGCACCGCGACCTCGCCGTCCGCGATCGCCTGTTCGACCGATTCGGGCAGCTGCGACTGGAGCAGGCGATTGAGCGCGGACTCGTCCTGCGGCTGCAGCTCTTCGAACGGCAGCGCGTAACGCGCCAGGAAGCGGCGTGTCGCTGAATCGATGAGCGTGGCGCTCGCCCGCGGATACATGAGCGGCATCGGCACGCCGAAGTGTTCGTAGACGCCTTTCAACTGCCCCAGATAGGCCAGCTCGCTCGGGCCGGCAACGTAGCTGATTGTGGGGAAGAGCGTGTCCTGGACGACAGGCCGCAGGAGCACGTTGGGGCTGAATCGTTCAGGGTGATCCACCGCTTCGGCCGCCAGTGTTGCGGGAGAGAACGACTGGTCACCCACCAGGAGGCTGTCCCCCTGGCGGCGGATCGGCGTACGCGAGCCATCGAGGTGGAACAGGGCGACGCTGTCGGCCTGTGGCAGCACCTGCGGCTGGTGGCCGCGGGCGCCGAGTTCCTGCCCGGCAGCGGCGGCGAGCGCAGACGTGCGACCAGGGAACTGCAGTTCGCGCGCGAAGAGGTCCGCGACGAACGGCTTCGCCGCGGGATCCGCCGACTCGAAGACGATCAATCCCTGAGGGCCGAGCAGCGACTCGAGCCACCGCGCGAAGGCGTCCGCCATCCGGATCCCGGGCGCCCACGCCTTTCGCGCTCCGTCGATCACCCACCGGGTGAAGTCGGTCGGCGGCAGCGCGCGTTCGAGTTCGTCGATGGCGGCGCTGATCTGCTCGTCGAGCGTCAGCGCGGCGACGGGCAATCGGCCCGCGCCGTCGACATCCGGAAGCGTGATGGTTTTCGGCTGGAGGTTGGCGTCGAGGACGGTGCTGCTGCGGACCTCGTCCCAGTCATGGTCCTCGGCATCGACCCAGAAGATCGCGACCGCCGGCACGCGGTGTTCGGCGGCGGTTCGCCGGGCGAGCTGCAGCGCGGTGATGGCCTTGAGCAGCGTGAAAAGCGGGCCGCCGAACACGCCCGCCTGCTGGCCGGTGACGACCGCCACGCTGTCTGGGCTTTGAAGGAGGGCCGCGGCCTTGCGGGCTTCGGCTGGAGCCCCTCGCCGCTCCTGCTGGGCCGCAATCACGGCGGCGATGCCGTCACGGTCTCGCCGGTGCTGTTGCGCCCTCGCAATCGAGGCCTGCCACGCGTCGCGCGAGGCTGGATCGCCGTTGTACAGCGACGCGATGCTCGCGAAATTCGAGGCGTACTCGCCGGCGAGTGGCCGGATCCACGAGAAACGCTGGATGTCGATGCCGCTACACGAGGCTACGTCTTCCGCAGGTGACACGGACTCGTACTCTCTCAGAGCCTTCTGAAACATGTCAAGGCAAGCCGCCACGCCTCTTCGACGCGCGGACGGGGCAAGAGGATCCCGGCCGGGGCCCGCGTGGGGGATAATGTGTTAGATTTTCTTAACCCGCCTCGAGGAGCTCCAGAAACTGACGCGAGACGACCCTTCTGCGTTCGCACCGCCGCCCGCATTCGGCCCCTTCCGGGTGCTGCACCAGGTCGGCGTGGGCGCGCTTGGTCCTGTATTCCGGACCTACGAGCCGACGCGCGATCGGCTCGTCGCCGTCAAAGTCTTCCGTCTCGACATCACCCCCGAGCAGGCCCAGGCGCTCGCGGACGAGCTGGGAGGTGCGGCCGAGGCCGGGCTGTTCCATCCCTCCATCATCGAACCGGTTGCCGCAGGTGTCGAAGGGACCGCCGCCTACCGCGCCGATGAGTACGTCGCGGCCGAGACGCTCGACGTCGCCATGCGGCATTACGCTCCGGCGCCGATCGACAAGGTCCTCCCGTACGTCACGCAGCTCGCCGGGGCCATCGATTTCGCCCGGACCGCGGGAGTCGCGCACGGCGCCCTGCACCCCCGCGACATCTTCATCACGCCCGACGAGGCTCGCGCCGGAGGCTTCGGGGTCGTCGAGGCGCTCGAGCGGGTCGGCCTTCGGGCTCCTGTCCGTCGCCCCTATACGGCGCCGGAGCGGATTGCCGGAGCGCGATGGGGCGCCCCCGCGGATGTGTTCTCGCTGGCGGTCATCACCTACGAACTGCTGACCGGACGACGGCCCTCAGGGACGGGGACGCAGATCGGCACCGTAACCGGTGGCGAGCACGCCGCCGCGATCCACGCGGTCTTCGTCAGGGCGCTCGCGGAGGATCCCGCTGAGCGCTATCAGTCGGCGCTCGCATTCGCCGCCGCGCTCGATGCGGCTGCGCGCGGTGAAGGCGCGATCGCGCCAGGTCCGGCCGCCGGCGCCGCCGCTGCGGCTGCCGTGGCGAGCACCTCGGCGCTCGACGACGATCGTGCGGTTGACGACATGCGGTTGCGCAGCGATGCCGACGAGCGGCTGGATCCGGAGGAAATCGAAGACGTCGAAGAGGACGAGGACGAGTTCAGGGCCTCGGAACCGGAGTTCGACGACATCGCCGCGGAACCTGACGAGGATGACCGCTACGCGGCACTGACCGCGGCAGGGGCCGCCGAGGAGGATGCCGAGGACGCTGCGGCCGATCGCTCGCTCTTCGATTCTGCCGAGGAGGAAGCGGTCGACGAGTTCGTCAGTGAGACCGAACCGCATCACGAGACCGAGCGATTCGCCGACGAGTTCGGCGCAGTGGCAGATCTACCCGACGCGTATGCGGACGACGACGACGCAGCCGCGTCGATTCCGGTCGTTCGCGAACGCAGCCGAATGAGCGTTCCGGCGATGCTCGTCACGATCGGGCTCGCGCTGCTGGTGGGCTTTGCTGCCGGCTACGCCGTCGGAGGACGCCTTCCGGTGCCGGCCGCTCTCGATCAACCCGCGGCGACGACGGGAAGCGGAGCCGGCGAGGCGGCGGAGGGAACGGCGCCGAAGCCGCAGCCTTACAGCGAAGAGGCGGTGACGTCTTCACAACCGCCTGCGGCAGAACCGCCACAGCCGATCAGCGAGGAAATACCCCTCCCGGCCGACGCGACGGAGAAGCCGGTGGATTCACCGAAGGAGCCGGCTGCACCTGCAACGCCGGTGACCGGCACGCTGCAGGTCCGCTCGACGCCCTCGAACGCTTCCGTCACCGTGAACGGAGAATGGAGCGGACGGACGCCGCTGACGCTCGACAAGCTGCCGTTCGGCCGGCACGAGATCCGTGTCGTCCAGGAGGGCTACGTCGTCGAACGCGAGCAGGTGACCTTGTCCGAGGCGCGACCGGCGCGCACGCTCTCGTATCGGCTGCGCCGGACGACACCGGCGAAACCTGCGCCGGCGAAACCTGCGCCGGCGAAGCCGTCACCTCGAGCCGCGACGCCTCCGGCCAGCCAGACCTTCTCGGGATCGATCTACGTCGACTCGCGCCCGCGCGGAGCGCGCGTGCTGATCGACGGCAAGTTCATGGGAACCACACCGGTGCGCATCCCCGACATCCGCATCGGGTCGCACGTCGTCCGCCTCCAGCTCGCCGATCACGGCGACTGGACCACCAGCACACGCGTCGCGGCGGGGCAGGAAACACGCGTGACGGGATCACTCGAACGCATTCGATGAAAGCCACACTCGCTCTTGAAAATGGCCTTGTGTACGAAGGCGAGGCCGCAGGCGCGCCCGGCGAAACGTCGGGCGAGGTCGTCTTCAACACCAGCATGACCGGCTACCAGGAGATCCTCACGGATCCGTCCTATGTAGGCCAGATCGTCACCATGACGGCGCCGGAGGTCGGCAACTACGGCATCGCCGACGAGGACGACGAGTCGCGCGGCACGCAGGTGGCGGGCTTCATCGTCCGCGAACAGTCGCCGATCGCGAGCAACTGGAGGTCGGATGCGACGCTCCAGGATTACCTGGTCCGCAACAACGTGGTCGCGATCCGGGGCATCGATACGCGCGCGCTGACGCGCATCCTGCGGTCGGCCGGCGTCATGCGCGGCGTGATCGCGACCGGCGACGTCGA
This sequence comes from Vicinamibacterales bacterium, assembly GCA_036401215.1. GTDB lineage: Bacteria > Acidobacteriota > Vicinamibacteria > Vicinamibacterales > 2-12-FULL-66-21 > JACDCA01. Next base: position 10,238 of record DASWVN010000286.1, read on the forward strand.
GCATCGCGAACTGATCGAGCGTGCGCGCGCGGTGCCCTCGATGGAAGGCTCGGATTTGGTGCTTGGCGTGACGTGCGAAGCGCCGTTCGACTGGACGCCCGATCCGGGCGATGAGTTCGCGCCGGCGCCGGAACGCCGCGCGGGACGGCAGCTCAAGATCGCGGCGTACGACTTCGGGATGAAATACAACATCCTGCGCCGCTTCGCCGCGCACGGGTGCGACGTCCGGGTCTACCCGGCGACCACGCCCGCCTCGGAGGTGCTGGCGACGAACCCGGACGGCGTGTTCCTGAGCAACGGGCCCGGGGACCCGGCGGTGCTCAACTATGCGATCAAAAACGCCCGCGAGGTGGTGGAGGCGGACGTGCCGGTCTTCGGGATCTGCCTCGGCCACCAGCTGCTGTCGCTCGCGCTGGGCGGCGAGACCTACAAGCTCAAGTTCGGCCATCGCGGCGCCAACCATCCCGTCAAGGATCGCGAAAGCGGGAAGGTGGAGATCACGTCGCAGAACCACGGCTTTGCCGTCGATCCCAAGTCGCTGCCGCCCGAGATAAAGGTTACACACGTGAACCTCTACGACGGCACGGTCGAGGGATTGAAACACCAGACGAAGCCGGTCTTCTGCGTCCAGTACCATCCCGAAGCGGCGCCGGGTCCGCACGATGCCGACTATCTGTTCAGACAATTCCTCGACGAGATGGAGAAGCGAGCCGAGTAACGTCCAAACTCCAAACTTCAAACTCCAAACTCCAAAACTTGGAACTTGGGAGTTGGAAGTTGGTAGTTGGAAGTTGGTAGTTGGTAGTTGGTAGTTGGAAGTTGACAGCGCAGTAACCAGATGCCCAAACGTTCAGATATCAAGCGGGTTCTCGTGATCGGCTCCGGGCCGATCGTCATCGGCCAGGCGTGCGAGTTCGACTATTCGGGTACGCAGGCGTGCAAGGCGCTTCGTGATGAAGGGCTCGAGGTCGTGCTCGTCAACAGCAATCCGGCGACGATCATGACCGATCCCGAGATTGCCGATCGGACCTACGTGGAGCCGCTCACACCCGAGATCGTCGCCCAGATCATCGAGCGCGAACGGCCCGACGCCGTGCTGCCGACCGTCGGCGGGCAGACGGCCCTGAACCTGGCGATCGCGCTGGCCGAGAACGGCACGCTGGAGAAGTACGGCGTCGAACTGATCGGCGCCTCGGTGGACGCGATCAAGCTCGCCGAGGACCGTCTGCTCTTCCGCGATGCGATGCGGGAGATCGGCGCCGAGGTCCCGCGCAGCGTCTACTGCCGGTCCCTCGACGAGGCGATGGCGGCGGTGCAGGACATCGGGTTCCCCGCGATCATCCGTCCCTCGTTCACGATGGGGGGCGTCGGCGGCGGGATCGCCTACAACGTCGAGGAGTTCCGCGAGCTGGCCGGCCGTGGCCTCGAGATGAGCCCCGTCCACGAGATCCTGCTCGAAGAGTCCATCATCGGATGGAAGGAATTCGAGCTGGAGGTGATGCGCGACAAGGCCGACAACTTCGTCGTCATCTGCTCGATCGAAAACGTCGACCCGATGGGCGTCCACACCGGCGACAGCATCACGGTCGCGCCGGCGTTGACCCTGACGGACCGCGAGTACCAGCGCATGCGCGATCTCGGCCGCCGCATCATCCGGCGCGTCGGCGTCGAGACCGGCGGCTCCAATATCCAGTTCGCGGTCAATCCGGAGGACGGCCGGATCATCGTCATCGAGATGAACCCGCGCGTGTCGCGCTCGTCGGCGCTCGCGTCGAAGGCGACCGGCTTCCCGATCGCCAAGATCGCCGCGAAGCTCGCGCTCGGCTATCACCTCGACGAGATCCCCAACGACATCACGCGGCTCACCCCCGCCTCGTTCGAGCCCACGATCGACTACGTGGTCGTCAAGGTCCCGCGCTGGGCCTTCGAGAAGTTCCCCCGTGCCGACCGGACGCTGACGACCCAGATGAAGTCGGTGGGGGAGGTCATGGCGCTCGGACGGACCTTCAAGGAAGCCTTCATGAAGGCGTTCCGCTCGCTCGAGCTGGGGGATGCCGGGCTGCTGTTCGGTCAGCGTCCGCCGACCGGGCGCGAAGGGCTGACGAACGAAGAAGAACAGGGCGCGCTGCAGCGTGAGTTGAGCGTGCCGAACGACCGCCGCATGTGGGCGCTCTTCCGCGCGCTCGACCGCGGCTGGACGGTCGAGGACCTGCACCAGGCGACGAAGATCGATCCCTGGTTCCTCGTCCAGTTCTCGGAGATCGTCGAGCTGCAGCGCTCGGCCGCGCTCGTCGGCCTGCGCGGCATCTCCCCCGACATGCTGTGGACGCTGAAGCGGGCGGGCATCGCGGATCGTGAACTGGCGGCAGTGCTCGGCACGGATGAAGGCGCCGTCCGCGCCGCCCGTCTCGAACACGACATCAAGCCCGTGTACAAGCGGATCGATACCTGCGCGGCGGAGTTCGAATCCTTCACGCCGTACATGTACGGCACTTACGAGAAGGAGGACGAGGCGCAGCCGACGCCGAAGCCGAAGGTCGTGATCCTCGGCAGCGGACCGAACCGCATCGGCCAGGGGATCGAGTTCGACTACTGCTGCTGCCACGCCGCCTTCGCCCTGCGCGAAGAGGGGTTCGAGACCGTCATGGTCAACTGCAACCCCGAGACAGTCTCCACCGACTACGACACGGTCGACCGGCTCTACTTCGAACCGCTGACGTTCGAGGACGTCTCCGCGATCATCACGCGCGAGCAGGAGGCGGGCGGCGACGTCGCGTGCGTCGTCCAGTACGGCGGGCAGACGCCGCTGAAGCTGTCGCTCGCCTTGCAGGAGGCGGGCTACCGGATCATTGGTACGTCGCCGGATTCGATCGACCTCGCCGAAGACCGGGAACGCTTCGCCAAGCTGCTCTGGGACCTCGGCATCCCGCAGGCGCCCAGCACCACCGCGACGACGGTCGAAGAGGCGCGCGCCGCGGCCGCCACCATCGGCTTTCCCATGGTGGTGCGGCCGTCGTACGTCCTCGGCGGCCGGGCGATGGCGATCGTCTACGACATGGCCGCGCTCGACCGCTACATGACGCACGCGGTTGCGGCGTCGCCCGGGCATCCGATCCTGATCGACAAGTTCCTCGAGGATGCGGTCGAACTCGACGTCGACGCCGTGGCCGACTCCACCGGCGCGGTGATCATCGGCGGCATCATGGAGCACATCGAGGAGGCCGGCATCCACTCGGGCGACAGTTCCTGCGTGGTGCCGCCGTTCAAGGTGCTCGACCGTCACGTCGAGTTGATTCGCGACTACACGCGACGCATCGCCCGCGAGTTGAAGGTCGTCGGCCTGATGAACGCGCAGTTTGCGATCAAGGACGACACCGTGTACGTGCTGGAGGTGAACCCGCGCGCGTCGCGGACGGTCCCGTATCTGTCGAAGGCCACGGGAGTGCCGCTGGCGAAGGTGGCGGCCCGCGTGATGATCGGCCGCACGCTGGCGCAGATGGGGCTGACCGAGGACCTCGAGGTGTCGGGCTTCTTCGTGAAGTCTCCCGTGTTCCCGTTCGTCCGGTTCCCCGGGGTGGACACGATCCTCGGACCGGAAATGAAGTCCACCGGCGAGGTGATGGGCGGCGCGTCCACGTTCGGCAGCGCCTTCGCCAAGGCGATGATCGCCTCAGGCGTGCATCTGCCGAGCGAAGGCTGCGCCTTCATCAGCGTGAACAACCACGACAAGCCCGCGGTCGTCCAGATCGCCCGCGACCTGCGCGACATCGGCTTTTCGATCGTGGCGACGCGCGGCACCGCCAACTACCTGCGCGCGCATGGCATCGACGCCGAGATCGTGTTCAAGGTGAACGAAGGCCGCCCCCACGTCGGCGACGAGATCCTCAACAACCGCATCCAGCTCGTCATTAACACGCCGCTCGGCCGCGAGTCGTTCTTCGACGATCGCACCGTCCGCCGGATCGCGATGATGCACGGCGTTCCGTGCATCACGACCCTGACCGGGGCGGCGGCGGCGGTCAACGCCATCAAGACGCTGCACACCGAGAGCCTGAGCGTCCGCGCGCTGCAGGAATACCACGCGGAAACTGCAACGGGAAAGGCCTGAGCGCATTCAAGAAGCGGCAACGCTGAACGCGCCACGACTGCCATCGACGCGAGTTCGGGAGAGAATCCCGGACTCGCGTTTGTGTGTACGGCCGATCCTCCTTTTGCAGCAGGTCCGCGCGTGCGTGTGCCCGCTGCCGTCATCGCCCTGCCGCTGTTTGCCGCGGCCGGGGCCGGCGTCATCCTCTTCGGCGTCGCCGCCGAACGCCTGATCCTTCCCGCCGCGTTTGCCGCCGTCCTCTGCGTCATGGCGGGCCTGTACTTCTGCGACGACGAGCACTACGACGGCGTGCTGGTCTGCGTCGTCCTGGGTTCCTCGTGCGCGGGATACGCCATGGGCGCGGGCGTCACGCGGGACCTGCTGGCGCCGCCGCTGCTGCACTGGTTCGAGACCCACGCGGAAGAGGAAAACCCGCCCGTGCTCGTCGAGGGGATCCTTCGCGAGGACGCTGCGGTACTGCCATACGGGGTGGTGCTGACCTTCGATGTGCGAACCGTCGCGACGGCTTCGCGCGAGTACTCCGCACGCGGAGGCGCCCGGCTTGTCGTTGGAGGCATGCCGGACGCCGCCGCCGTCCTCGAGTGGCGGGCGGGCCGCACGCTCCGGGCTCCTGCCACGCTCCGGTTGCCGATGACCTTCAGCAACCCTGGTGTGCCGGATGGCCGGCGCGATCTCGCGCTGCGCGGCATCGCGTTGACGGGAACGATCAAGAGCGCGGCGCTCGTCGAGGTGATCGCGCGCGGAGGTCCGCTGAGCGAAGCGGCCGCAGCGGCACGGGCCTGGACGCGCAGGGTCATCAACCGGTATGTCGGTGCGCACGACCCGAGATCCGCCGCCGTGACCTCGGCGATCCTGATCGGCGATCGGACCGGGCTGTCGGAGGAGGACGAGCGGCGGTTACAGGACGCCGGGACGTACCACGTGATCGCGATCTCGGGTGGGAACATCGCGATCCTCACCGCTGTACTGATCGCGGTCATACGCATCACACGCGTGCCATATCGTCTCGGCGCCGCGGCGTGCGTGGTGCTGCTGCTGCTTTACGGCGAGATCGCCGGCGGCACGGCCTCGGTCGGGCGCGCGATCACGGCGGCCGTCCTGTTTCTCGTCGCGCTCGTGATCGACCATCGCGGATCGCCGCTCAACGTGGTGGCCGGCGCGGCGATCCTCGCGCTGGCCGTGCTGCCGGTCACGTCGGTCGACGGTGGGTTCCTGCTGTCGTTCGGCGCGACGGTCGGGATCATGCTGGGGGTTTCACACGTGCTCGGCCGGCCGGAAGGGCGAGTCTCGGGGTGGCGCCGCGTGGTGCGGTCGATCCGCATGGGGATGGCGGCCGTCGCGGCGGCCACGATCTGCGCCGAGATCGCGCTGGCGCCGATCGTCGCCACGTTGTTCTCGCGGATCACGTTTGCCGGACTCGTGGTGAACTTCGCGGCGATCCCGCTCATGACGTCCGTCCAGTGCGGTGCGCTGGCGCTGCTGGCGCTCGAGGCGCTGGGGATCCCGGGCGCCGGACCGCTCGGCTGGTTCGTCCACATCTGCGCCTGGTCGCTGGTGGAATCGTCGCGCTTCGTCGAACTCGCGCCCTGGCTCGCGCGCGACGTCGCGCCGCCGCACCCGTGGCTGTGCGCGCTGTACTACGCCGCGTGCCTCGCGCTTCTGTTCGTCCGGCGATGGCGTCTCGTTTCGGCGTCCGCGCTGCTTGTGTCGGGAGTTCTACTGGTCGGCGACCTCGGAGTCGGCGCGCGTCGCGTCGTACCTCCGCGTCCCTCTGACGCGCTCCGAATTGTCGCGCTCGACGTCGGCCAGGGGGACGCCACCGTGGCGATCATGCCGAACGGCCGGGCGATCCTCATCGACACCGGGGGGCTGGCCGGCACCACGTTCGACGTCGGCGGGCGCGTGGTCCTGCCGGCGCTGCGCGCGCTCGGCGTCCGCGAACTCCATGCGATCGTCCTGACGCACGGCGATCCGGATCACATCGACGGCACCGAAGCGGTCCTGCGCTCACTGCGCGTGGCGAACATCTGGGAGGGCGTTCCGGTCCCTCCCCACCCCGGCCTGCGCGCGCTCGCGTCGCTCGCGGCCTCCAGGCGTATTGTCTGGCGCACCGTCCGTCCTGATGACGCGGAGCGGATCGGATCCGTCGAGATCCGCGTCCATCATCCCCCGGAGCCCGATTGGGAGCGCCAGCGCGTCCGTAACGACGACTCGGTCGTCGTCGAACTGCGCTATGGCGATGTCTCGATCCTGCTTCCCGGCGATATCGGCAAGGAGGTCGAACGCGCGCTCCTGCCGCGCCTCACGCCGGCGCCGCTCGTCATCCTCAAGTCCGCGCACCACGGCAGCGCGACATCCAGCAGCGACGACTTCCTCGATGCGATCCGTCCCCGCGCCGTCATCTTCAGCGCCGGCCGCAACAACCGCTTCGGCCATCCCGCCCCTGTCGTCGTGGAGCGGTTCCGGCGCCGGGGCGTCGAGATGTTCAACACCGCCGAGGATGGCGCCGTGTTCGTGGAGACCGACGGCCGAACCGCGACGCTCTACGGCTGGCAGAGCGCGCGTTCGATGACATTCACGCCAGCAGGAAAGAGGGATCCATGATTGCCTACGCTCCCATACCGGACAATGTCGAGAAGTGCGCGACGGCGTGTGTGGATGCGGCCATTACGGTTCACACGAACCTCGGCCCCGGCTTCAAGCATCCGATCTACCAGCGCGCGTTCTGCCTGGAACTGGACTCCCGCGGGATCAAGTTCGAGTGCGAGAAGCCGATCACGGTGCGCTACAAACAGTGGGAGATCCCCGGCCAGCGAGTCGATCTCGTCGTCGACGGACTGGTCCTGGTCGAGATCAAAGCGATTCCGAAGATCCGAAAGATCCATCATTCACAGGTGGTCTCGTACCTCAAGACCATGGACCTGCGCCTCGGCCTGATCATGAACTTCAACACCCGATGGCTGAAGGATGGCTTGAAGCGGATCGTGCGCTGATTGGGCGACAGCCGCGAGGGTGAAGCGCACCGGATGGGCTGGACGCGGAACTGGGTCGAGCGACAGCCGCTCCCGCGTGTCACGCTGCCGACGGCTGCTTTGGCACGAAAACCACTAAGAACACCAAGGACACGAAGGGGAACACGAAGCCTTTAGGTTGGTCCGGGTGAAGTCGACGACCGTGCTTCGACTTGGCGAGGTTCAGCACTGCTGTCCGGATCGCGAGCAGAAGGCCAGGCGATAGTGATCTTCTTCGTGTTCGTAGTGTTCCTGGTATTCGTCGTGCCAGCAGCCGTCGGCTTCGTGATGCAGGCGGGATGCTGAACGGGGTCGGGCGACAGCCGCTCGCACCTGTCACGCTGCCGACGGCTGCTTTGGCACGAAAACCACTAAGAACACCAAGGACACGAGGGGGAACACGAAGCCTTCGGGTTGGCTCGGGCGAAGTCGACGACCGTGCTTCTACTGGCGAGGATCAGCACGGCTGTTCGGAGCGCGAGCAGAAGGCCAGGAGATAGTGATCTTCTTCGTGTTCGTAGTGTTCCTGGTATTCGTCGTGCCAGCAGCCGTCGGCTTCGTATGCAGGCGGGCTGAACGGGGTCGGGCGACAGCCGCTCGCGCCTGTCACGCTGCCGACGGCTGTTTTGCACGAAGGCCACTAAGAACACGAAGGACACGAGGGGGAGCACGAAGCCTTTGGGTTTGGCCCGGGCGAAGTCGACGATCGGGCTTCGACTTGGCGAGGATCAGCACGGCTGTTCGGAGCACGAGCAGAAGGCCAGGAGATAGTGATCTTCTTCGTGTTCGTAGTGTTCTTGGTGTTCATCGTGCCAGCAGCCGTCGGCTTCGTGATGCAGGCGGGATGCTGAACGGGGTCGGGCGACAGCCACTCGCACCTGTCACGCTGCCGACGGCTGTGTGGCACGAAGGCCACTAAGAACACGAAGGACACGAGGGGGAACACGAAGCCTTTGGGTTTGGCCCGGGTGAAGTCGACGATCTGGCTTCGACTTGGCGAGGATCAGCACTGCTGTCCGGATCGCGAGCAGAAAGCAAAGAGATAGTGATCTTCTTCGTGTTCGTAGTGTTCT
>DASWVN010000287.1:0-32162 GCA_036401215.1 Vicinamibacterales bacterium
TCAATCCGCTGCTCGGCGATCGCCGTCCAATCGATTTGATCCGCCTCGGCCGGGCCGAAGAGTTGATGAAGGCCATCCGCGCGGAGCGGTCCGACACCTTCCTGTGATCCTCCATCGTTGTTTCGCCTGGAATCAGGCGGCGGCATCGTCTGAACAGGACGGCCCGCTGTGGTTTCCCCGCATCTTTCAGGGCGAGGGGCGTCACGACAATCCTGAACGGTTCGGGTGTCTCTATCTCTCCGATCGCCCGCTGTCCTGCGTGGTGGAGCAGCTGGCGCGCTTTCGCGGTCAGCGGCTGATCGCCTCGCTGCTTCGTCGCCGTGGATTGCCGCTTGCGCTGGCCGCTCTGGAGCTGGCCGACGACGCGCCGCTCGTGGATCTCGACGATCCGGCGGTGCTGAGACGCGAGCGTCTGAGGCCGTCCAGGGTCGCAACGCGCGAGCGTGACGTCACCCAGCCGCAGGCGCTTGCTCTGTACGAACGGCACCCCGACGCCGCCGGGCTCCGCTGGTGGTCGACGTACGAGTCGCTGTGGGCGAACGTCACCATCTTCGATCGCGCCGCGGCGCGGCTTCGTGTCGTGGACGTCCGCGAGCTGACGCTCGAGGATCCGGCGGTCGTCGAGGCGGCCGGCCGGTTCGCGCTGCAGGTGCGGTAAGGCTCCTGTCCCTATCAGTCCGGCAGTTGCCTGGATTACAATCCGGCGCGCCATGACCCGGGCGGTCGTCCTGCTCCTCTGCGCCCCCGTGCTGCTCGCTCAGGAGCCGCAACGCCCTCCAGTGTTTCGAACCGGCACCGTCCTGGTGCCTCTCGACGTCCGGAGTACAAAGGCGCAGAAGGGCGGACAGCATGCCGTGGAGATCAACCTCACAGTCGATGCTGCTGCTATCCGATTCACGCCGGACGCCGGGCGTCACCTGGCATCGTTCGAGGCCGCGCTGTTCGTCGCCAATCGGTCCGGACGCCAGATCGGCCAGATGCGCAAGCGGATCGACCTGAAGCTGACGCCAGCCAATCACGAAGCGCTCCAGAAGGAGGGGATCGTGTTCAGCGCCATGGTGAACGCGACCGAGCGGCCGCGCTACGTGAAGGCCGTCGTCTACGACTAGCGCTCGATCGGGTCGGCTCCGCCTTTGTCGAGGTCAAGTAGCGCGCATTCTCGAGCCGCAGGCTCCTGGAAAGGGGGCGACAGCCACTGCCTGCTGACACGGTGCCGACGGCTGGGGACACGAAGGCCACGAAGAACACGAGGGCCACTAAGAAGAGCACTATCTGTGAGAAAGGGGCCGAGTGAAATCAGCGACCAGCCTGATAGCGGGGGCAATCATCTGTTGCCCGGCACCCATCGGCACCAAAAAGAAATGTCCATCTTTGTGTTCTTTCGTGCCGGCAGCCGTCGGCGCGTGAACGTGGCAGGCCAGGATCGGAACGGCGACCATGATGCCACGGTCCATTTCATCCGGGATTCCGACGCCGGCCATCATCAACGCACCGGTCGCGGTGACCGCACCGATGACGACGAAGTAGATACCAGGGAGACGGGCGCCGACCGACCACCAGCGTGCTGTGTTCATCTCGAGGGTAAGGAGCTTACCCCCGAATGCTGAAGCAGAAGTAGGGCTCCCCTTTATGGGGTGCCGACGCTGGCGTCATCCGCGATCCATTCTTCGAGAAATTCCACGGTGCCATCAGGTCCCGTGATCTCGAGGACGACGCTGCCGAGATCGGATTGCGCGGTGAGGCCGATGCTGAGGAACCTGCAGCACCGGCGCTCGGCATCGAGGATCGGGCCTAGCCGGCCGAGAAGGTCCGGACGGCTCTCGAACCGCCACCGATACCCGTTCGACAGCCGCTCGACCGACCGCGCCTCCGCCAGAACGCCCGCCCGGAGTTCAGCCTGCCGCCCCGCCAGGGCCGCACCGTCCAACGAACACGCCACCGCAACCTTCGCCATCCCGACCTCCCGCAAATCCATTGTATTGAGACCCATCCCACCCCTTGCCGGTCCCCCGAATCACCCGGTCTCCCCAGTGTTTCGTCTGTATTTCCACTGTGGCCCCCGTTCCGTGTTTCTTCTGTGTTTCTCCTGTGGCCCTTCCCCCGTAGCGCGCCCCCTTCCGTGTTCCCCTGTGTTTCCCCTGTGGCCCCCCCCTTCCGTGTTTGTTCTGTGTTTCCCCTGTGGCCCCCCTTCCGTGTTTCTTCTGTGTTTCCCCTGTGGCTTCCCCTGTGGCCTGGGGTTACGAAGCCGTGGCTCGCACACCGTTGTTGAAATCGCCAGGAGCCACCGGAGCCCGTAATCAGCCCCCAAACCCGCGATCCTTACGGATTTTCTCCGTGGCATGAGTCTTCCACGGGAGCGGGGGAGCCATGCTGATCTCGGTGCTCCTGATCGCCGGCCTGATCTGGTATGTCATGACGCCGCCCGAACGCGAGCGGGTCGTCCGGGCCGTGGTGCGATCGATCCCGCGGGCGCGGGGGCTCACGACGTTCGTTCGCCGCGATCGCGACGAACTGCTCGATCAGATGCTGCGCGAGCGGACGCCGTGGCCGATCGTCACGCCGGCCGTGGCGATCCTGAACGTCGCGCTCTTCTGGTGGATGGGATCGGACCCGGCCGTGCCGCTGGTCGAGGGCTTCGGCAACTTCGGTCCGAAGACGACGAACGGCGAGTGGTGGCGGCTGGCGACCGCGATGTTCGTGCACGTGAGCGTGTGGCAGCTCGTCGTGAACATGGCGGCGTTCGTGCAGGTGGGTCTCGTGCTCGAGCGCCTCGTCGGATCGGTGACGTTCGCCGGGGTCTACCTGACCGCGGGAGTGTTCTCAGGGCTCGTCGCGATTTCCGCGTCGCCGGCGGAGGTGACGACGGGGGCGTCCGGTGCCGTGTTCGGCCTCTACGGATTGCTGATCGCGTCGTGGATGTGGGGCACTTTCCAGCGCGCGGAAGCGACGGTCCGTCTGCGGACGATCAAACGACTGGCGCCGGTCGCGTTCGTCTTCTCCGTGGCGCATCTCGCGACCAAAGGCAATCTCGCGGCGGCCGACTGCATGGGCGTCGCCACGGGCTTCGTGTGCGGCGTGTTGACGGCGCGGACCCTGATCGTCAGCAAGCCGCCGCTGCGGCGTCTGGCAACGACGCTCGCGGCAGCCGCGTATCTGGCGATCGTGGCCGCCGTGCCGCTGCGCGGGCTCAGCGACGTCAAACCCACGCTGACGAACGTCGCGGCCATCGAGGCTCGCACCGCGGAGGCGTACGAGGCGGCGCTGAAGCAGTTCCGGAACGGCCGCATCGATCGCCGCGAGCTGGCCGAGGTGATCGAGAGCAAGGTGCTCCCGCATCTGCAGGTCGCGCAGTTCGAGTTGCGCGCGCTCGACCGGCCGCCACGCCAGCACCTGCCGCTCGTCCAGGCGGCGGAGATCTACACGATCCGGCGCATCGAGAGCTGGAAGGTGCGCGCGCGCGCGCTGCGCACCGGCGATTCCGAGATGCTGCGTGCGGCCGAGTCGATCGAGCGGGCGGCGCTCGAGCGGCTGCGCGCGGTTACCGGATGATCCGCGCGTCGGTCTCGAACCGCCGGAAGTTGCTGTAGTCGGCGCGACAGGCGATGTCGGCGCCCGGACCGACGTAACGCTCTTCCATCGTTCCTGGCAGCAGCAGATCCAGGCGGGGAACGAACACGTAACTAACCGTGATCGCCGCTTCGATGCGATCGCTCCTGCGCTCACCGGTGCGCAGTTCGGTCCTGATCACGCGTCCGGTCCCGGGCTCGATCCAGAGCGATCCGGACGCGGGCAGATCACGTCCTTCCGGCGTCCTGATCATCGTCGGACGACGGCGTTCCTCGAACGAGATGATCATCAGGTCGATGCCGTTCATCGTCGTCGAGCCCCTCCGGCGGAATCGAAAGCGTTCCTGGTTGCGCGAGGTGAGGATCTCGAGTGCGAGCGTCGGGACGTTGATGGTGCGCATCACCGGACCGATGTTGTAGCGCGCCTGCTCGAGCGCCAGCGCGCGGGCCTTCTGCAGCAGGCTCGAGCGCGAGTCCGACAGCCAGCCTTCGAGCCGTCCCCGTTCACCAGTCACGGGTACGCCGTCCACCTCGAAAACATCCCTGAAGGCAAACCACGGATTCTCGCCCGCAACGCCGGGGAGCAGCATGAAGTCGCTGCGCAGGACTCGCTCCGATGAGTCGGCGGTCCCGCGAGGCGATGAACTGCGCTGGACGTATCGCTCCTCGGCAACGATCGTTTCAAGGCTGCGGCGGTAGTCGTCCACGTACGCGGCGGCGCGCTTCAGGACGTCGCCCGTCGAGGGTGCCTGTGACGCCGAGGTGTCCATGCTGATCAGTGCCGCTATCGCCAACCCGAGCGCAAACACGCGCATGACACGAGTGTAGTGCCAGCGTCCGCAGAGGCACCGTGTCCTGCCCACGGACGAGTTCCGGCAGCCCCGCGCCCGTGGTAACCTCGGCAGGCCATCCCTGCGAGATGGTGGGGGAGTTCCATGGACGACGGCTCGCGAACACACGAGTCGTTACGACGAATTGCGCCCTTCGGCCTGACGGCGCTCGGTGTCGCGGCAGCATCGTGGCTCGAGATCGTGGTTGCCGATAGCGGCGTCTGGTATCTCGCATTGATGCCGCTGGGGCTCACGGTCGCGCTCAGCTCGTGGCTGTGCGGCCTCACTACCGGTCTGCTCGCACTCGCCCTTGCGACCCTGTCGGTCGACTATTTCGTCATCGATCCCGGCTCCCTGTTCCGATTCACCGACACGACTGGAGCGATCTCGTATTTCATCTTTATTGCGGGGTGGCTGCTGTTCACGATTCTGGCCGAGTCTCAACACCGGCAGTTGCGCCTCGAGCGGCAGACCCGTCGGGATGCGGAACGAGCCGCGTGGCAGGCCGATCGCGTCTCGCAGCTCAGCGCGGCGCTTGCGCAGGCGCGGACGCCCGCCGCGGCGATCGAGTCGGCCGTCCAGGAACCGTTGCACGCGCTGGAAGCCGATGCCGGACAGTTGCTGCTGACGAGCCCGGACGGACGCGAGGCGACGGTCGCGCGAGCGGTCGGCTACCCCTCGCTTCGTGAGGGAACCGTTGTGCAACTGTCCGAGAAGACGCCGGTCAGCGATGCGGCGGGACGGGGCGCCCACGTGTTCATCACCTCGGCGCGGGCGTGGAGGGCCGAGTACGGCGATCCCCCGACGGTCGATCGAACGCCGCGGTTCGAAGCGACCGTGGCGCTTCCTCTCATGATCGGGAGCCGGGTCGTGGCCGTGGCGCAGTTCGACTTCGTCAAGCCACGGAAGTTCTCGGACGCCGACCGGGACTACATCGAACGCTTGAGCACGCGCGCCGCGCAGGCGCTGGACCGCACCTGGCAATACGAATATGCGCTGAAGACGCGCGTGGAAGCAGAGACGCATCGCGCCCGGGCCGAACAGGAGATTTCCGAGCGGGAGAAGATCGAGGTCGCACTGCGCGCGAGCGAGGCGCGGGGCCGGGCGCTGGCCGCGCGCACGAGCCGTCTGCACGGGCTCACCGCCGCGCTTTCGGAGTCGGTGACTCTGGCGGCGGTCGCGCGCGCCGTCGTGCTCCAGGGGCGGATCGCGGTCGGCGCCACCGCCGGGGAAGTCACGCTCCTGACCGAGAACGGCACGATGTTCGAGACTCTCTACGCCGAAGGAGAGGGGATCCATCCTCAGTCGCGCACGCCGGTGCAGCCGGGATTCTGCTCGGCCGACGCGGTCCGGCAGGGGCGGGCCATCTACATCAGTTCGTTCGAAGAGTGGCAGCAGCGGTACCCCGCGGCCGCGTCGCAGGCCGCCGACGGCGGTTACGTGTCCTCGGCGACGATGCCGTTGCTGGTCGATCGGATTCCGATCGGCGTGCTCGCCTTCTACTTCACCGCGCCGGTCAACTTCGATGACGAGTATCGGGCCCTGCTGGTCTCCGTTGCGCAGGACTGCGCGCAGGCGCTCGACCGCGCGCGCCTCTATGAGGCGGCGCAGAAGGCACGGGCGGAAGCCGAAAACGCGAACCGGCTCAAGGACGAGTTCGTCTCGATCGTCTCGCACGAACTGCGTGGGCCGCTCAACGCGATCCTCGGATGGACCGAGATGCTGCGCCAGGCGCCGCTCGACGGCGAGAGCGCCCGGCGCGCGTTGCAGGCGCTCCACGACAATGCCGCGCGCCAGGCCCGTCTCATCGACGAACTTCTCGACTTCTCTCGCGTGTCGTCGGGGCACTTGAAGCTCGAACAGGAGGAGGTCGAAGTACGGGACCTGCTCCAGGGCGTCGTGGACTCGCTCATCCCGGACATCGTCGGCAAGGGCGTCACGCTCGAACTGCGCGAGGCGCCCCCGGCGTCGATCGACGGGGACCGCAGCCGCCTCGAGCAGGTGTTCTTCAACCTGCTCGGCAACGCGCTGAAGTTCACGCCGCCTGGCGGCCGCATCGAAGTCGCCGTCGATCAACACGACGGCATGATCGAAGTGCACGTCACCGATTCCGGGATGGGCATCGAACCGGAACTGCTGCCGCACATCTTCGACCGGTTCAAGCAGGGAGATCGCGCCGCCGGACGGGAGTTCGGCGGGCTCGGGCTGGGCCTGTCCATCGCGCGCCAACTCGTCGAAGCGCACGACGGCCAGATTCGCGTCGAGAGCCGTGGGAAAGGACACGGTTCGACCTTCTCGGTCGTTCTCCCGCTGAGCAGACATAGAATGGCGCATGGCTGAGCCAACGCAGCGGACGCTGCTTTCCCGGTTCCTCGGCATCATCGAACGCGGCGGCAACGCGCTGCCTCACCCAGCCACCCTCTTCGCCCTCATGGCGCTCGGCGTCGTCGTTATCTCGGCGATCGCGGCGCAGTTCGACCTCTCGGTCGTCCATCCCGGCACGAAGAAGACCATCGAGCCGGTCAGCCTGCTCTCGATCGGTGGACTGCACCGGATGATGACTGAGATGGTCACTAACTTCACCGGATTCGCGCCCCTCGGCACGGTCCTGGTAGCCATGCTCGGCATCGCCGTCGCCGAGGGCAGCGGGTTGATCGGCGCCGGGCTGAAGCTCGTCGTGCTCTCCGCGCCGCCGCGGCTCCTCACTATGGCGGTCGTCTTCGCGGGCGTCATGTCGAACATGGGAGGAGAGGTCGGCTACGTGCTCCTCATCCCGCTGGCCGCGATGACGTTCCATGCGGTCGGACGGCATCCGATCGCGGGCCTCGCGGCCGCCTTCGCGGGCGTGTCGGGCGGCTACAGTGCCAATCTGTTTCTCGGAACGGTCGACCCGCTGCTGGCCGGGCTCTCCGAAGAGGCCGCGCGGATCATTACTCCGACCTACGAGGTGAATCCGTCGGCGAACTATTACTTCATGTTCGTCTCGACGTTCCTGATCTCGGTGCTTGGCACGGTCGTCACCGAGCGTGTGATCGAGCCGAGGCTCGGTGGCTACGCGGGCGAACAGCACGGCGATGCGAAGGTCACGACGCTGGACGCGGCGGAGAAGCGGGGGCTGGTCTTTGCAACGGTTGCGGCGGTCCTCGTCACAGCCCTGCTGCTCTGGGGCACGGTGCCGGCGGACGGCTTTCTGCGCGATCCTCAGACGGGCAGCCTGCTGCGCTCCCCGTTCATGTCTGGCATCGTCGCACTCATCTTCTTCGCGGGGCTGGTGCTGGGGCTTGCCTACGGCATCGGCGCGCAAACGGTCCGCAACGACAGTGACGTCGTGAAGGCGATGGGCAAGGCCATGGAGACGCTTGGCGTCTACCTCGTGCTCGTGTTCTTTGCCGCCCAGTTCGTCGCGTACTTCAACTGGACCAACCTCGGACTGATCTTCGCCATCAAGGGAGCGGCTGCGCTCCAGGCGTCCGGGCTGGGCACGATCCCGCTGATCGTCGCGTTCAT
The DNA here is from genome assembly GCA_036401215.1 of Vicinamibacterales bacterium. Classification (GTDB taxonomy): domain Bacteria; phylum Acidobacteriota; class Vicinamibacteria; order Vicinamibacterales; family 2-12-FULL-66-21; genus JACDCA01. The sequence continues at coordinate 7,904 of DASWVN010000287.1, forward strand.
CCTGGTCTCGGCGACCATCAACCTGTTCATGGGCAGCGCGTCGGCGAAGTGGGCGATCATGGCGCCTGTCTTCGTGCCGATGTTCATGCTGCTCGGCTACACGCCGGAATTCACGCAGGCGGCGTATCGCATCGGCGACAGCACCACCAACGTGATCTCGCCCATGATGACCTACTTCGCGTTGATCATCGCCTTCATGCAGCGATATCAGCCGGCCGCCGGCCTGGGCACACTGGTGGCGACGATGCTGCCGTATTCGGTGACGTTCCTGGTCGGCTGGACCCTGGTGCTCGTGGTGTGGATCCTGCTCGGCCTGCCGGTCGGGCCTGGCGCAGGGTTGTACCTCCCCAACCAGCCATGACCAGCACACTGGATCCGTCAACGCCGCGTCTGCGTGCCTTGCCGTTCGTACTCGCGATCGGCGTGGCGCTGGCGCTCGTGCTGTCGGCTCCCTTCGTCGGCCAGATCCGCGGAGACCTGCGGCGGGCGTTTCCGGGACAGTTCGTCGCGATCGTCGGTGGGGCGATCGCGGCGGGGGTGATCGCCGCGCTGATTGCCGCGGTCCTGCGGATCCGGGATCGCCGTCCTGCGCGATACGGGATGATCGCTCTCGCGGTGGTGATTGCCGTCGCGTATTCCGCCTACCGCGCGGGCCCGAATCCTGAATCGAACGCGGTCGAGCGGTTTCACTTCCTTCAATACGGCCTGATCACCTATCTGTTCTACCGCGCGTGGCGGCCGCTTGCCGACCTGTCCGTCTTCCTGCTGCCGGTCTTCGCGGGTCTGATCGTCGGGACCGTCGAGGAATGGTTCCAGTGGTTCATCCCCAACCGGGTCGGCGAGATGAACGACGTGTTCCTGAATTTGGTCGCGATCGGCACCGGACTGCTGTTCAGCGTGGCGGTGGATCCGCCGGAGCGGTCGCGCCGGCTGCATCCTCGGTCCCGAAAGCGGATCGCGCGCATGGCGGCGGTTGCCCTCGTTGCCTTCGCCGTCTTCTTCCACATCCTCCATCTCGGCTACCGCATCGACGATGAGGACATCGGATCGTTCACGTCGCGATGGACTCGTGCCGAGTTGCTGGAGGCGCAGACGGAGACGAGGCTCGCGTGGAAGGCGTCGCCGCCGCCGACGACGCTCGTACGGCTCTCACGCGAGAATCAGTACGTCACGGAGGGCATCCAGCACGTTCGCGAGCGGAATCGACTATGGGAGGCAGGCGACTTCCGCGGCACCTGGCTGGAGAATCGCATTCTCGAGAAGTACTACGAGCCGGTGCTCGATACGGCGACCCACGAAGGTCCTCCGCACCGGTGGCCGGCCGAGCAACGGGCGGATGCCGAATCCCGCGCCGCGGCTGCGTCCGCCGAACCCTACAGCAGCAACGCCTATCCCTACCGCCTGTTCCTGTGGTCCAAAGTGCCGTTCTGGATCGTAATCGCCATCGCAGCGATCGTCACAGTCACACTGGGTTGACGCCGCTGCTCTCGCACCGCACGTCGCACAGCACCGCACGTCGCACAGCACGTCGCACGTCGCACAGCACCGCACGTCGCACGTCGCACGTTGCACGTCTCACTGTCCAAACCGCGGATTCACAATGCTGCTGAAGATCGATCCGAACGTATACGTTAGGCTCATCGAGAACCCGTACTCGTAGCCGCTCTGCAACCGCCGCAGCCGGAGCAGGATCTCTTCCGGCGTGGCGCCCCGGCTCGGGAGCGCGATCTGATCGCGGATCCGTGAGGCTCTGGCGTCGGCCGAAATCGACAGGCCGCGCAGAATGCGCCACGAGATCTCGCCGTTCACATCGAGACGGTTCTTCGAGAGATCGTGCAGATACTGGAACCACTCGATCTCGCCTTCGACCGATCCCCACCGCTCGCGCTGATCGTAGGTGACCGAGAACTCCTGGCTCGGCAGGGTTTCCTCGGTCTTGCCGAGCAGAGTCTCCTCGAAGTACTCCTGCCGTGACAGGCCGACCGCGTACTGCGCACGAAGTTGGCGGCGCTGATACATCGCATACGGGAAGAGGTTGTATTCGATCGCGGGTGCGATATTGAACCGGAGCTTCATGTTGCCGAACGTGGACGATTCGACCGAGCCGGTGCCGCCGGCCGACCAGTGCGGGCCGAAGGCCTTGACGACGAGCCAGCTGAAATCGCGTTCGCGGCGTTCGACCTTGACCGGATCGTCTTCATCGAGATCGAACTCCTCGGTCTCCTGGTCGATCTCGACGCCGAACGTCGTCTTCCAGTTCGGCGTGATCCGATCGGCGCTCACCTCGGTGCTGAAACGCCGTTCCTTGTTCGACTCTTCGCCGTCGAAGGAGGCGGATCCACGGACGCTGAACACCCAGCTGTTCCAGGGATCGTCACGCTGAAGCGCTGCCTCGGGAGCATCCTCCATGGTGACGTCGATCTGGAGGTGTTGAGGCACTCCGTTGACCGTCAGGTAGGGGAGCAGGCCCACGTGGAAGGTCGTGAGCAACTGCCGACGCCGCACGTCCTCCGGGTCACCGATGCCGGTGATCGCCTTGATGGTGCTCTTGCGGCCCGCGAGGGGCCCCTGCCCCGTGAACTCGATCACGTACTCGCGGCCGCCGCTGCCGGTGCCGATGTTGGTGATGATCACGTGCACGTCGGCCTCGGTGCGATCGCGGACGAAATCCACGAAGTCCGTCTCTTCGCGCAGGAAGTCGGAGAAACAGTTGCCGCAGTCGAGAAAAACCTGAATCCGCGCCTCCGGCGGCTCGAACGGTTGCCTGGGAGGGATTGGTGTCTGCTGTGAAAGGACCGCAAGAGCGACGACGAAACTCTGAAGCATCTGGGAGCAGTAGACGACAGCGGCGCTCGGGTCGATTACCGCGCGCCGCGCTCTCAGGTGTTCAGGGGAGACTGCTCAGATCACGCGCAGGGCCATCATCGTCGCGTCGTCGAGCGGCTCGACCGAGCCGCGGAAGGCGCGGACGTTCTCCTCGACATGACGGAGGATCGCATCGATGTCGCGGGACTGCGTGTCGGCCAGGAGCTGCTGCAGGCGTTCGGCGCCGAACATGTCGCCTGCGGCATTCTCCGCTTCCACCAGGCCATCGGTGTAGAAGAAGAGCAGGTCGCCTTGCTCGAGCGAGACGGATGCCTCCGAGTAGCCGTGTCCGGCAAAGAGCGCGATGGGGAGACCGGTCGACGAGAGCGGCTGGATGCGTCCATCGCCGCGGATGAGGAACTGCGGGTTGTGGCCGGCGTTCACGTACCGAAGCGTCCGTCCGTCCTTCTCGAGAATTCCCATGAACAGCGTGAGATACACGCTGCGCGGCGTATTGAGGTCGAGTTCCCGATCGAACGCGTCGGCGAGTGCCGCGAGATCGTTTTCAACCGGCAATCTCGCGCGCAGTGTCGCCTGCGCGTTGGCCATCAGCAGCGCCGCGCTCACCCCCTTGCCCGAGACGTCTCCTACCAACAACGCGAGGCGGCCGTCGGACAGGTCGAAGTAGTTGAAGAAGTCGCCGCCAACTTCGCGGGCAGGAACCGAGACGCCCGCGATCTCTGCACGGCTGCTCCGCAGCGGAGCGCGCGGCAGCATCTCGGTCTGGATCTGGCGCGACAGTTCCAGTTCCCCGCGCAAACGCTCCTGCTCCACGACCAGTGCCTGGTGGCGCTCGAGGTCCGCGGCCATCTGGTTGAACGATGCCGCCAGCGTGCCGAACTCGTCCGACGAGCGGACCGGCACGCGCGTCGTGAAGTCGCCGCTCGAGAGCTGCCGCACGCCCGCGGTCAGCGAACGGAGATGCTGTGTCATCCGGTGCGAGATCGGCACGATGCCGATGACCGCCAGGGCGATGACGCCGAGCCCGAGACCCAGGTTGCGCACCGACGCGCGCCGGATCTCGCGCAACGAATCGCCGAGGGGCCTCGCGATGCCGAAGATGCTGCCGCCGGCGTCGCGGCGCGCGACGACGATCCAGTCGTCGGTCCGTTCAGGGGGGCCGTCGGCTGCCGTGGACGCGAGTCGCTCGACGTCGAGCGCTTTCAGCTGTGAGAGATCCTCGGCTTTCGGCGTATACAGCTTGCCGTCCTTGTCGATCGCGAACGGGATCTCGCCGCGATCGCGCTGCGCGAACGCGAGCACCGCGTGCATCGTGCGATCCATGTTCAGGACGGCGTTCGCCTTGCCGACGAGTTTGCCGTCCTTTCTGACGTCGACCGCGAGCCGGCGTCCGTCCACGTCCATCTCGCGGCTGCGCGCGCGCTGAGCGGCAGCGCTCTCGGCCTTGTTCGCGATGGCTTCCCCCGCGACTTTCAGGCCGATCTCCACGCCAGTGGCGGCCGCGACCATCGACTGCTCGATCAGACTCGTCAGGGCCGGGTTCAGGTCGCCCATCTCCTGCTTCATCTCACGCCGGACTTCCGCCATGATTTTGGGAACATCCATCACGATGACGCGCGGGGAGGGAGCGGACGGCGGTGGGGGTGGTCCGAACGGGGCGAGCGGAGCCGGCTTTGAGGCGGTCGCGGTTGTGGACGCCGGTGCCGGTTCGTCGGGCGCCTCGGCGGGATGGAACTCCACCCGCTCGAGCAACGCGGCCGCTTCACCGAGTACCGGCGCGGCGTGCTGATAGATGTCCTCGCCGCCGCCGCGCGGCGCCGTCTCGAATACCCGGTCGACCCGCCGTCCCACGTCGGCAGTGATGATGTCCATCCGCCGGGTGACGTCCACGGCACTCTCGGTCGCTTCCTGTTCCGCCGCCCGTTCGAACGCCGCGACCGATGAGCGGTAGGACAGCAGCGTCACCGCCGTGAGCGGCAGGACGGAGAGCAACAGAAACGCAATGATCAGGCGAGTCCGCAGAGTCACCTCGCGATTTTACCGCTGACGGGGGATGGTAAATGGCAGATGGTAGATGGAAAAGAGCCTGGGAACGCCGGTCACGCTGGAGTCGCACGGGAACACACAGAAAGGCGGTCCAGAAGTGGCTCTGGCGGATACGATCCCGTCAGCGGATACGAGGGAACGGTTCCGGGCGGTATTTACCGTCGCCGATGAGTGCGCGGCCGGCTCGTTCGAGCAGGTTTCCTTCACGGGGCTCGGAACGATCGTCGGAATCAGTGGTCCGATTGGACGCTTTCACGACGTCGCGACGTGGAGCGGAGTCGTTCGACCGATCCGTCGCGAGGACCGTCTGCTTACGCGGCGACGCCGGCCTGCTGATCCGCTTCGACGTCACGGGCGGGATCGTCACCGTGACGAACTCATGGCTGACGCGAACGGCGTCCGTTCGCTCCGCAGGGACCGGCGAAGACTCGATGGCCGCCACCGGCTCCGGATCGTAACGGAAGAGCACGACCGCAGCGATCACTGCGAGCGCCGCAAGGATGAGCCATAACCCTCGGTTCATTGCGCCGTAAACGAGAGCCAGGATCGTGCCAAGCGGCTTAGCGATCGGCTTCAACCATTTCGATCGGCTTTCCGTCTAAGCCGGGCACATGGACCGCCTCAAACACGATGTCATCTACGCCTTCCGGAACCTGCGGAAGAGCCCGGGATACACGCTCGTCACGATCCTGACGCTTGCACTTGGCATCGGGGCCAATACCGCGATTTTCAGCGTCGTGAACGGCGTCATTCTGAAGCCCCTCGGGTTCCCTGAACCTGAGCGCCTCGTGTTCATCACGAGCCAGTTCCCGGCGCTTGGCTTCGACCAGTTCTGGGTTTCAGGGCCGGAATTCATCGAGTTCCGCGACCGGAACCAGGCGTTCGAGAACGTCGGGGCCTACTCGTCCGGGGCGGTCAATCTGGGCGCCGTCCAGCAGCCGCAGCGCGTCAATGCGGCGATCATCACGTCCGAGCTGATGCCGGTGCTGGGCGTCCACCCGATCCGGGGACGCATGTTTACCCGTGAGGACACGCTGCCCGGGGCCGAAGATGTCGCGGTGCTGTCGTCCGAAGTCTGGCGCGGCTCGTTCAACGCGGACGAGTCCGTGGTCGGCCGAGTCATCCAGGTGGATGGAATCCCGACGCGCGTGGTGGGGATCATGCCGCCGGGCTATGACGTCCACGACCAGAAGGTCCAGATCTGGCTGCCGCTCTCGCTCGATCCGGCCAACCCCGGCAGCCGCGGCGGACATTTTCTTTATCTGGTGGGCCGCCTGAAACCGGGCGTCGGCATGACGCAGGCGCGCGCGGATCTCGAGAACATGCTCCAGCAGTGGAGCGTGCTCAATCCGAAGATGCACGTGCCGAGTCAGAAGAACCACCGCCTGCGGTACGACGGGCTCCAGGACGACATGATCGGCGGCATGCGGACCGCGATCTGGCTGCTTCAGGGAGCGGTGGGCTTCGTCCTGCTCATCGCCTGCGCGAACCTTGCGAACCTGCTGCTCGCGCGTGCCGAGTCGAGGCAGCGGGAATTTGCGATCCGATCGGCGCTGGGCGCGGGGCGCGCGACGATCCTTCGGCAGTTCCTCACCGAAGGCGTTCTTCTGTCGCTGATGGGCGGGGTCGTCGGAGCGGCGCTCGGGTATGCCGGGCTTCGCGCGTTGATTGCCGCCGATCCCGAAAGCGTGCCCCGGTCGGCCGAGATCGCGCTCGATCCAACCGTGCTGGCGTTTACGGTCGTCGTGTCGATATTGACCGGCGTGCTGTTCGGGATGGCGCCGCTGCTGAACCTGCGGCAGCACGCGGTGACCATGACGCTGAAGGAATCAGGACAGCGATCCACCGCCGGCATCACACGCGCCCGCGTGCGCAACACGCTCGTTGCCGCCGAAGTGGCGCTGGCCGTCGTCCTCGTCATCGGTGCGGGACTGCTGCTGCGAAGCTTCTGGAACATCATGAGCGTGGATGCCGGCTTCAATCGGTCGCACCTCTCGACGTTCGGCCTCGTCCTGCCGACGACGACTTACCAGGACGCCCAGAGCCGGGTGGATTTCTTCCGCCGCCTCAACACGCAGGTTTCACAACTGCCAGGAGTCCAGGGCACCGCAGCGATGACCGGCCTGCCACCGTTCCGTCAGGTAAATGCGAACGACACTGACTTCGAGGATTACCAGGCGCCTCCCGACGGTCCGTTCGAAAACGTCGACTACTACCAGACCGTCACACTCGATTACTTGAAAACGATGGGGATTCCCCTGATGGAGGGCCGTGACTTCTCGCTGGCCGACGTCACGGGAGCGCCGGTGCTGCTCGTCAACGAAACGCTCGCGAAGACTTTCTATAAGGATCGGAGCCCGATCGGAAGGCGGGTCAAGCCCGGGGTCGGTCCGGGCGCCGATGTGCCGTGGTTCACGATCGTCGGCGTCGTACGTGATGTCAAGCAGGGCGGTCTCAGCTCGAAGACGGGGACCGAACTGTACTTCCTCGCCGACCAGGGGCCCGCCATCACGAAGTTCGCACCACGGAACATGAACATCGTCGTTCGTTCCGAGATGCCGTTCGAGGCCATCGCGCCTCAGCTTCAGCGCGTCGTCCAGTCAATGGATCCGAGCCTGCCGATCGTCCGGATGCGGACGATGGACGATGTGTTCGGCGCGTCGGTCTCGCGTCCGCGCCTGCTGGCGCAACTGCTCGGCACCTTTGCGGGGCTGGCGCTGTTGCTCGCCGCGGTCGGCACTTACGGCGTCCTCGCGTACACGGTGAGCGAGCGCAGCAAGGAAATCGGGATCCACATGGCGCTCGGCGCATCCCGGAGCAACGTGATGAACCGCATCCTCGGCCAGGGGCTCCGCCTCACCGCCGCCGGGTTGATCGTTGGTCTCGTCGCCGCGCTTGGCCTGACGCGACTCCTCCAGACGCAGCTCTTCAACGTGAAGCCGACGGATCCCGCCACGATGATCTCGGTGGCGGCGTTCATCGCGCTGGTGGCGTTGATCGCGTGCTACATCCCCGCCGCGCGGGCGACGCGCGTGGATCCGATGATCGTGCTCCGCGACGAGTAGGTCCGCCATCGCTGTCGTGCGGTGACGAAGCGTCCATCCGGGGGACGAGCAGCGGTCCGGTGTGACCAAAAATCCTTCCGTCCGCGGAGGGTTGGCCGCGGGTAGAATGCGTCGCCTGTGCTCACGCCGGCAGCCCGGTCTCATCGGCTCGTCATCTACGGGATCATCCTTTTCTGCGCGATCCTGATCGGCCTGCTCGAAACCACGCAGAACTATCTGCGGGCCGAGCTTCAGAGCCGTGCGTTCTCCTGGTGGACTGGTCTCGGCGACGCGCTGCCGTCCTGGATCGTTCTGGCGCTGCTGGTGCCGGCTGTCGTGGCGGTGTCAGGGCGGGCGCGGCTCGATCGCGGTGGGCGGGCGGCGATCATCGTCCATCTCGTCGCCGCGCTGCTGTTCGCGCTGACGCACGAAACGGTGATGGCGCTCTACGCGTCCTGGCGATGGAGCGACATGGCGCGGTTCGATCTCTACCTCGGGAAGATGATTACCGGGTACCTGGCTCTCGACTTCGTCGTGTACTGGGGGATCGTCGGCGGCTGCTACGCGCTCGACTACGCGACCGAGCTGCGACGGCGCGAGGTGGCCGCGTCCCGGATGAAGGCCAGCCTCTCGGAAGCGCGCCTCCAGGCGCTGCGGGCGCAACTCAATCCGCACTTTCTGTTCAACACGCTGAACGCGATCTCGGTGCTGGCGATGAAGGGAGACAGCACGCGGGTGACGCACACGCTGACGCTCCTCAGCGACTTGCTCCGCCTGACGATCGACGGCCTGCCGCAGGAGGTCCCCCTGTCGCAGGAGATCGAGCTGACCGACCGGTATCTGGAAATCCAACGAGTCCGGTTCCCTGACCGTCTGATCGTGGATCGCGATATTCCGCCGGACGTGCGGGACGCGCTCGTGCCGAGCCTGATCCTCCAGCCCATCGTGGAGAACGCCGTCCTTCACGGGGTCGCGCGCCAGGTGGAAGGGGGCCGGATCATGCTGCGCGCGCGACGCCAGGGCGAGAGGTTGGAACTCCAGGTCTGTGACAGCGGTCCCGGCTTCGAGCAGGAGTCGCGCCGCGAAGGGATCGGTTTGTCGAACACGCGCGCCCGTCTCGAGCAGCTGTATGGCGACCGGCATCGGGTCATCTGTGAGAACCGGTCCAACGGCGCGTGCGTCGCGCTCGTCCTTCCGTATCGGGAATCGCAAGTGTTGAAGGAGGCCGCATGGGCGGGATGATCCGGGCACTGGTGGTCGACGATGAACCGCTGGCGAGAGAAGGCTTGAGACTGCACCTCCGGCGCGAGAGCGATGTGACGATCGTGGGGGAGGCCGCCGACGGCCGCCGCGCGGTCGCGATGATCACGTCGCTCAGGCCCGACCTCGTGTTCCTGGACGTGCAGATGCCGGTCCTCGACGGCTTCCAGGTCGTCGAGGCGGTTTCTCCCACGTTCCTGCCGGCGGTCGTGTTCGTCACGGCCTACGACCAGTACGCGATCAGGGCGTTCGACGTCCACGCGCTGGATTACCTGTTGAAGCCGTTCACGCCGGAGCGGTTCCAGGTCTCCATGCGCAAGGCCCGCGAGGACGTCACGGCGCGCGGTTCCCATGACTCCCGCCGCCGGTTGCTCGAGTTGATCGCCGAGCGCACCGCTTCGACCGCGCACCTGCAACGGTTCGTCATCAAGAGCGGCGAGGGATATCGCCTCGTGGCGGCGGCGGACGTCGCGTCCTTCGAGGCGCAGGGCAACTACGTCCGCCTGAGAACGTCGTCCGGGCAGCACCTGTTGCGGATTACGATGGCGGAGCTGGAACGGCGGCTCGATCCCAAACGCTTCGCGCGGATCCATCGGTCGACGATGGTGAACATCGACCTCATCAAGGAGATCACGCCGTCCTGGCACGGCGATTTCGAGGTCCTGCTGACGGATGGCCAGCGGCTCCGCCTCAGCCGCAACTTCCGCAACCGGCTGCTGGGGCAAAACCCCGGGGGCAAAAAACCAGGGGTCAGACCTTGAATTTTGAATTTTTTTGTTTTTGATGCCAGGTCTGAGATGGATTCCTGGCATCAAAAATCTGAAAATTCAAAATTCAAGGTCTGACCCCTGGTTTTGACCCCGTGGCCTCAAACCCCCTCTGGTTTATGGCTGAAGACGATCTGGACGACCTGATTCGGGAACTCAATGCGACGACGCCGGAGCTGCACGTGCCGGCACCGAGCGGCGACTCCTCGCGTCTGGACCGCTGGCTGCGGATGGTCGCGGCGCAGAACGGCAGCGATCTGCTCCTGGTCGCCGGGGCGCCGCCGTCGATCCGCGTCGACGGACGGCTGTCGCCGATCGAAGACGGTCCGCTCGACGGCGTCGACATCGAGGAAGCCGTCCTCCCCGCGCTGCCGCCGCACGCGCGCCGACTCTATCGCGAAGCCCGCATCGCGGACGCCTCCTACCGGATCCAGGGCGTCGGCCGCTTCAGGATCAACCTCCATCGCGAGCGCGGACGCGCGGCGGCGGCGCTCCGGCTGCTGCCGCAGCGCGTGCCGAGACTCGCGTCGCTCGGACTGCCGGCGGAAGTCGAGCAGCTGGCCGCGCTCCCGAGAGGACTGGTCCTCGTCGGCGGACCAACGGGATCGGGCAAGAGCACGACGCTCGCCGCACTGGTCGAGGAGATCAACCGCCGCGACCGGCGGCACATCGTCACGATCGAAGATCCGATCGAGTACGAGCACGTCCATCACAACAGCCTGGTGGAGCAGGTCGAGATCGGGGTGGACGCGCCCGACTTCCCGACCGCGCTTCGCGCGGCGCTCCGCCAGGCGCCGGACGTGATCGTCGTCGGTGAGATGCGGGATCCCGAGACGATGAAGATTGCGCTGGCGGCGGCAGAGACCGGACACCTGGTGCTGTCGACGTTGCACACGACAGACGTGGCCTCGACGGTGTCGCGGATCGCCGACTCGTTCCCGGCGGAGCGCCAGAACACGATCCGCCAGGAACTCGCCATGGCGCTCGCGGCCGTGCTCACGCAGACCCTGCTGCCGAGAATCGGCGGAGGACTCGTGCCTGCCGCCGAACTGCTCATGGTGGGATACGGCGCGCGTCAGCACATCCGCCGCAACGCGCTTCAGCACCTCCACCAGGAAATCACGATCACCCGCCGTGCCGGTTCGTTCACCCAGGAAGAATCGCTCGCCCGTTTAGTGCGCGATGGTGCGATCGAGTGGCGGGATGCCCACGCGCGCGCCGTCCACGTCGACGAGTTCGAACAGCTTCAACCTCGTGCATAATCGGGCATGGAAGATGCTGAGTCCCGCTTCAGGGAATCGAGCGTTCACGTACCGAGCAGGAGGATTTTGATGAGGGTTATACGGCGCACACTGGCAGTCTGCCTGGCGGTGCTCTTCATGGCTCCGGCCGCCAGGGCACAAGACAACGTCATCGGCAAGGCTGCACTCGACAAGGCGGTGCAGAACCGCGTGGCCAGCGAAGAGGCCGATCGGGACGCGATCCGCACGCTGCTGCAGCGTGAGGCCGTCCGCGAAGTGGCAGGGAAGGCCGGCCTGTCACTCGACAAAGCTGTGGCCGCGACGGCGACCCTGGAGGGGGATGATCTGCGCCAGATCGCGGAACAGGCGCGCCAGGTCGACAATCAGCTCGCGGGCGGTGCGTCCACGATCGTCATCTCGACCACCACGATCATCATCGTCCTGCTCCTGCTGATCCTGATCGTCGTCATCGCGGATTGAAATACGTACTCGCGATCGCAGGCGTTCGCGTCTGTGCTGCGATCGTCCTCGCCGCCGCCACGGCAACGCCGGCGGCGGCGAGGCAGCACTCCCTGCCGCCTTCTCCGGTCCGCTTCCTCGACGTTCCCTACATCCAGCAGAGCGAAGCGCTCTGCGGCGGCGCCGCTGCCGCGATGGTCATGCGCTATTGGGGCGCGACCGGTGTCTACGCTGAAACCTTTGCACCGCTCATCGACGCGGCCGGGCGCGGGATCCGCGCCGAGGACCTGCTGAACGATCTGCGCGGACGTGGCTGGAACGTGCGATCGTTCCGCGGCGATCGCGCGCTCGTGCTCCAGCGACTGGCGGACGGCCAACCCGTTGTCGCGCTGATCGAGGACCGGCCAGGCTACTTCCACTTCGTGGTCATCGTCGCGTGGGCGAACGAGCGCGTCGTCTATCACGATCCCGCGCGTGCGCCATTCCGCGTGGTCAGAGAGGACGTGTTCGACGCCGCGTGGGCGAAGGCGGACCACTGGACGATGCTGGCGCTGCCGCCGGCAGAGGGGATCGCGAAACCTTCGCCGGGCGACGAGCGTGAGCGATCGTCCACGACGGCGCCGTGCGCCGAACTCGTAGCCGAAGGCGTGCGGGTTGCGGGCACGGGGCGGACGGCTGAAGCGCTCGAGATCTTCGACACCGCTGCAGGTCTGTGTCCTGCGGCATCCGCTCCGCTTCGCGAAGCGGCAGGCGTGTTCGCGCTGGACGAGAACTGGACCGAGGCGTCACGCCTCGCAGAAGAAGCCCTGTCACGGGATCCGACGGATGAACACGCGTGGCGCATCCTCGCGACCGGGCAGTACGTTCGCGGTGATTCCGCCGCTGCGCTTGCTTCATGGAACGCGGTCGGAGAACCGGTGATCGATCTCGTCAACGTGAGCGGGCTCGATCGGACCCGCTACGCTGCGGCGGCCGCAGCGCTCGATGTGGAGCCTGGAACCGTCCTGACGACCGGGCGCCTGACGGCGGCGAACCGGCGGCTCTCCGCGTTGCCGGCTGCCGAAGCTGCCCGCGTCACCTATCGTCCAATCGGGAACGGCCGCGCGAACGTCGAGGCGGTGATCGTCGAGCGACCGCGCTTTCCGACGTCCAGGCTCGAGATCGCGTCCGCGGCCGTCAGCCTCACCACCGACCGCACGCTATCGGCGAGCGCCGCGAATATCACCGGGGCCGGCGACCTGCTGTCGCTCTCATGGCGCTGGTGGGAGCGCCGTCCGCGTATCGAGTTGCGCTACGAGGCGCCCTCTCGCCTGGGCGTCTGGAAGGTGAGCGGCTACGGCGAGGAGCAGTCCTACCGCGCACTCGGTCGTGACACGATCGAGACACGCAAGGGCGGATCGTTGAGGCTCTCGCGCTGGACCGATACGCTGACCAGGATCGAAGCCGCCGTGGGGCTGGATGCGTGGGGATCCCGCGGACGAACGGCGACACTTGCCTCGTCGGTGGAGCAGCGGGCGCTGAACGATCGAGTGGGCGTGCGCGGAACCGTGTCGCTGCTTGCCGGCGCGTTCGACACATGGACCCTGCGTGCCGCCGCCACGGCGCGAACGCGGGTCCGCCACGAAGGCACCGTCCTCACCGCGCAAGGCGGGTTCGACTACGCCGCGGCTGACGCGCCGCTCGCGTTGTGGCCCGGTGCCGGCACCGGCCACGCGCGTGAGGCGCTGCTGCGGGCCCACCCGCTGCTCGACGATGGACGGGTGAGTGGAGAGGTGTTCGGCCGGCAACTCCTGCACGGCACCGCCGAGGTGCGTCGATGGACACCTCCCGTCCGGGGGATCCTCAGACTTGCGCCCGCCGTCTTCGTCGATGTCGCGGCTGCGGACGAGCGGCTGCGACCTGGCCGGGCATGGCACGCCGATGCCGGCGCCGGACTCCGCATCGCCATCCCCGGCTCACGGGTCCTCCGCGTGGATCTCGCGAAGGGCCTGCGGGACGGGTCGCTCGCCCTGTCGATCGCCTGGGAAAAATAATGCCGGCGTTGGTGATCGGCCCTGCGACAGCCACAGCACTGAACTTGCGGCTGCCGGGTGATCCGCGGAACCTATCTCAATACCTCACCGCGGAGGACGCCGGGGACGCGGAGATATCTGGTTGGAACCGGGGTGTGACGGGCGCAGGAGTGGATCTCGATGATGCCTTCAGGGAAGTGGCTGTCGTCCATCGGTTAGAGCGACCGCCCGATTCGCTCTTGCAGCTTCTCTCGGTAGCCTCGGCTCAGCGTGAGGCGGGTGCCATCCTTGAGAAACACGACGTACTCGCCGTTGAACCAGGGCTGCAGTTCGCGCACGCGCTCGATGTTGACGATGTGCGAGCGGTGGATGCGGTAGAAGGTGTCGGGATTGAGCCGCGCTTCGAGGGCGTTCATCGTCTCGCGGAACAGGTGCGCGTCGGCGCCGACGTGCAGCTTGACGTAGTTGCCGGCGGCCTCGATCCAGTCGATCTCCTCGGCCCGGACGAAGAACACGCGGCCGCCCGACTTGATGACGAACCGTTCGATGCGGCTCGACGCGGGTTTCAGGTCCTGGACGAGTTCCAGCAGGCGGCGTTCGAGTTCTCCGCTCGAGCGGCGTTCGAGCTGCTGCCGCGCGCGGCCGAGCGCCGCCTGGAACCGCTCCTTGTCGAACGGTTTGAGCAGGTAGTCGATCGCGTGCACGTCGAACGCCTTCAGGGCGTACTGGTCGTAGGCGGTCACGAAGATCACAAACGGCATCTTCTCGGCGCCGATCGTATCGATGACATCGAAACCGGTTGCGCCGGGCATCTGCACGTCGAGAAAGACGAGGTCGGGACGCAGCTTCTGGATCGCCGTGACGGCGGCGGGACCGTCCCCGGCCTCGTCGATGACCTCGACCCAGCTCTCGGGCTCGAGCAGCATGCGCAGCCGCTCCCGCGCGAGCGGTTCGTCGTCTGCAATCAGGACGCGGATTCGGGATGTGCTGGAATCTGTCATGCGACGCGGGCAGCCGTTTCGGTTGGCGCCGTGGCACGTGTGAACGGCAACGCCATGCGGACGGTGAGCCCGCCGTCGGCGTCGGACAGCTCGAGTGTCTGGTCGGCGCCGTAGAGGCATTCGAGGCGGTCGCGCGTGTTCGCCAGGCCCACACCGCTCCGGAGCTGTGTGCGCGGGCTCCCGCTCAACCCGGCGCCGTTGTCGTGCACCTCGAGCCATAACCGACCGTCGTCCACCCGCGAAGCCACCTGCACGATCCCTGGGCCCGATCGCTTCGAGACCCCATGCTTGATCGCGTTCTCGACGATGGGCTGGAGAATCAGGCGCGGCACTTCGGCGTCGAGCGTGGCCGGATCGATCTCGTAGTGCACAGTGAGACGATCCTGGAACCGCGTCTGCTCGATCTCCAGATACTTCTGCAGGAACTCCAGCTCCTCCTGAAGCGGCACGCGTGGAGCGTCGCTGCGATCGAAGGTGAGCCGGAGCAGATCACTCAAGCGGCTGATCATGCGATCCGCGGACTCCGGGTTCGTGTGCACCAGGGTGGAGATCGCGTGGAGCGTGTTGAACAGGAAGTGCGGATGCAACTCCGCCTGGAGCGTTCGGAGCCGGGCTTCGACCAGGCTGGTCTGCAACTGAGCCTCGTGAACCGCACGCGCCTGCGCTTCGCGGTAGTAACTCATCGCGTACGTGAAGCCGACGACGGTGGTGTACGTCATCAACAGCCAATCGAGATTCATGAGATGCGTCCGCTGGAACGCCGCCATCCAACCCACCGGCGGCGCGCCCCAGATGGCGGATCGTACCAGCATCATGCCGATCGCGTGCACGACGGTGAACACGAGTGCGGCGCACGCATGGACGGCGAATGCCTTCAGCCGCATGCGTTGATCGTCGATCCTGAACCGCTGAACCAGACGGAAGATCAGGGGAGCGATCGACGCCGGGATGAACCAGTACGCCGTGTTGAGCACCAGCAGGTACCCGACCTCGATACGCGAGGGATCGGGACTGGTGAGCGCCGTCAGTCGGTAGGCCTGAAGAGTGGAGAACGGCGCCAGTACGGCGGCCGCTCCAAAGACCCACCGGAGAGGCGGCGTCCAGGGTTTGTGCATTCAAGGGACACTATCGACGGATCACAGCCGCCTAGTCAAGGTCGGACTGGAGGCTCGTCACTGGCCACTGGTGAGCAACCATCCATCACCGGAAATCGCGCGTTCATCCCCTCATCAATCCACCGCCACGACGATCAACGTCGCGTCATCCTGGAGCGCGTCATCGGCGAACTCGGCCACATATTGCGTGAGACGAGCCTCGAGTGCAGGGGCGCTGCACGCGCGGTTCGCCACCGCGGCAGTCAGCAATCTGTCTTCGCCGAACTCTTCATCGTGTGTGTTGCGCGCGTCGGTCACCCCGTCGGTGAAGAGGATCATGCGATCGCCCGACGCAAGTTGGACGTGCCCTTGCGAATACGACGCGTCGGAGAACACGCCGAGCACGGGTCCGCCTTCGGCGAGACGTTCGACCGATCCGTTCTGCCTGATGAGGATGGGCATGTAATGGCCGGCGTTCGAGTAAGAGACGACACCGAGAGTCGTGTCGATGCGGCAGTAGAAGAAGCTGATGAACCGTCCTTCCGCGATGCGCCCACAGAGGATCCGGTTCACCTGCGCACACAGCTCTGCGGGGGGCGCGGCATCGCTGGCGAAGGCGCGCACGGACGCCTGCAGATTCGACATCAGCAGCGCCGCCGGAATGCCCTTGCCCACGACATCGGCGATGCAGAGCGCCAGGCGCGACGGCCCGAAGGGAATGACGTCGTAGCAGTCACCGCCAACACCAGAGGCCGGCAGCCACTGCGTCGCGATCTCACAACCGTCGAACGTGGGGATCGACGACGGCAGCAGCTTCCGTTGAATGCGACGGGCTTCTTCGATCTCCCGCTTGTCGTCCTCGGCCCGTCGCCGCCGCTCACGGCCGGCGTCGATCTCGGACCGCAGGGTCGCGAGGAGTTGCACGTTGTCCCAGGGCTTCTGGACGAAATCGCGGACGCCGCGACGCATGGTCTCGACGGCAAGGTCCACCGATCCCCAACCGGTCATCACCACCACCGGCAGCGAGCCGTCCATCGCCTGCACGCGGGAGAGCAGATCCATGCCTTCGGTGCCGGACGTCGTGTCGCCGGTGTAGTTGAGGTCCATCAACAAAAGGTCGAACGGCTCCGCCGAGAGCGCATCGAGCGCCGCTTCCGGTGAGGTCACGGCCTCCATCTGGATCCCTTCGCCCTTCAACAGCAGGCGGAGGGCATCGAGCAGATCGGGCTGATCGTCGGCAATGAGAATGCGTGGGATGTTCGATGGGCTGACGCGCATGCCGTGCGCGGCATTGTCCAAGCGACGTGCCACGTCGAAAACGACGCAACGACAAGGGGTACGCGCAAGTCGCGGGGTGCACGACTGTTCGAAATCGCACAGCCTCAGTCCGATTCCGGTTCGTGCCAGGACGCGTGGATCGACCCGGTCACCGCAGGATCGGGTAGGGATCGATCGCCGTCCCCTCCCACCAGCGCTTCTCGTCGGTCAGCTTGAAGATCGCGAAATGGAGGTGCGGCGTGTCTTTCGGAGCGTTGCCCGACACGCCGACGTAGCCGATCACCTGGCCTCGTCGAATGACATCGTTCTCCCGCAGGCCATCGGCATATCGGTCGAGGTGGGCGTAGTAGTAGCAGTACTCCTGGTCGGGATCGAACTGGTAGATCGTGATGCCTCCCGCCTTGCTGTTGAACAGCCTGGCGATGCGGCCGTCCTCGACCGCGAGGACGGGCGTTCCCATCGGGGCGAGGATGTCGATCGCTTCATGGGACCTCGACGCGCCGCGCCGATCGTGAAACGACTGCACCAGATCTCCGGCATCCACGCCTTGAACGGGAATCAGGAGGTCGCGAGCCTCGAGTTCCGCCGCCGGAGGAGCACTGATGGCAGGAGGGCGCTCGGGCGCATCGCTCGTACCCGTGGTGCCGACATGCGTCGTTTCGCCAACCGGGGAGTCATCGTCCACGCGCGCGGCGTCCCACCGCTCGACGCCGCCGGCTCGGTCGGCGAGGAACCGGGCGCCGGCGCCCAGCCACGTGTCGACCGGTTCCGCGCGCCAGACGATGAGCGTCACGGTGAGGACGCCGGCAAAGAAGCCCCACAGCGCGCTCATCGCCACCACACGGGCGCGATCGAGTCGAGGTGAATGTGCCACGTGCTACTCCGTGAACACCACCTGCGTACCCGGTTTCACGAGCGATGCGAGTCGCAGCGCGTCCCAGTTGGTGAGGCGAACGCAGCCATGTGATTCGGTCCGGCCGATCGTGGACGGTTCCGGAGTTCCGTGCAGACCGTAGTGTTCCTTCGAGATGTCGATCCACACCAGACCGACCGGGTTGTTCGGCCCCGAAGGGATCAACGCTTTCGTGTGCGCCGGATCCGCGTCCCAGAACAGGTCCGGATTGTAGCGGAACTCCGGATTGAAGCCGACGCCGTTGACCTTCCACTCGCCGATCGGCAGGGGATCCTTCTCGCTTCCGCTCGTGACCGGCGCATACATCAGCACCTTGCCGGCTGGATCGGTGACCGTCACCCACGATCCCGCCTTCGACACCGTGACGATCACGTCAGGTTTCGCGGCGGCTTCGGCCTCGGCTCTCCTGGCGGCGGCCTGCTTCTCTTTCGCGCCGGGCTTCTGTTCCGATTCCGGCTTCTCGAGCGGAATCAGCATCGGGTTCACGTTGGGAACGACGATCCGTTCGCCGGCCGCGAACGCCGCATCCGGATTCAGCCGTTCGAGCAGCGCCGGCGTGGCGTGGAATCGCTCGGCGAGCATCTCGAGCGGCGAACGATACGAGAGTGCCGTCAATTTCGACTGCTCGACGAGGTCCGCCGGGATGTTCGCGACGAACGGGCCGGCGACGTCCGGCTCGGTGATCTGATACGTGGCTACCGCGTCGACCGGCGGAGGGTTTCCACCGTTCGCCTTCTGGTAAGCCGCGAGTGCTTTCTTCGTGTTGGCTCCCATCTGGCCGTCGAGCACGCCCGGAGAGAAGCCGGCGCGATCGAGCGCCACCTGGATCGCGAGGGCTGGCGGCGCCTTCGGATCCGGTGTCTTGCCGCTGGTCGGTGCGGGCTGCTGCAGCACGAAGGAGGAGAACAAGACGAGCAGCGTCAGGGTCATTTCGTCACCTCCACGCGGTCGGTCGCACGCCGGTCCATCCCGGTCCGGCGCTCTGAAGGCTCCTGCGCAGACGGACGCATGTCGATGTCGACCAGCCTGAAGGGGCGCTCCGGAAACAGTTCGCGCATCAGCGTCTGCGACACGTTGAACACCGGAACGTTCGCGGTGGTTCGGCCCTCGGGTTGGCCATGGTGCGCGTGGCCGTGGAACACCGCCGAAACGGGGAAGCGGCCGATCGGCTCCTCGAGGCGGCTGCAGCCGAGGAAGGGGTAGACCTCGAGCGGTTCCCCTTCGACCGTCCCCTGAATGGGGGAGTAATGCAGGACCGCAATGAGGCGATCGGTGCGCAGGCGTGCGAGTGCGGATTCGAGCTTGAGCGCTTCGTCCACGGCTTCTCGCACGAACTCCTTGACAATCTTCTCGCCCCACGGCCCGAGGGCCCGTCGTCCGAAGCCGCCGCAGAAGCCTTTCACGCCGGCGAAGCCGATGCCGTGGAACTCGGCGCTGTCGCCATCCAGTACCGCCACGCCCGCATCGTCGAGGATCTTGCAGATCTCGGTCTGCTGCCCGGCCTCGAAGTCGTGGTTGCCGAGAACCGCCACCGTCGGGATCTTGACCGTGGCGGTCAGCTCTCGTGCCAGCAGGCGAGCCTCTTCGGCCTGGCCGTAATCGGTCAGGTCACCGCACAATACCAGGATGTCGGCGGCCTCGGTGATCTGCGAGAAGAGGGATTGGAGCGAACCCTGGACCGCGTTCTTCCCATGGTGCAGATCTCCAATGGCGGCGACGCGAACGATCTCCTTCGTCTGAGCCATACCAGGGTGGGCAGCAAACCGCATTCCGGCACGGCAGTCTAGAATTAGGGAGCATGGCACGCGGTTTCGATTCGAAATTCGTTGAAGCTCAGCAGGAAGAAGCGCTCCGCGACAAGCCGGCGCGTCCCGCGCTCACGCCCGAGCAGAAGGCGCTCGAAGCTCGCCGTCAGGCCATTCTGCTGTCGCGCACGCGTGCGCAGGCGGAACTGGAACGGGCCACGGCGCCCGCGCATCGCCACATGCTCGAGAGCGCGATCGCTGCCCTCGATGAACAGTTGAAAACATTCGATACTCCGAACCGGGACCTTTGAAACGCGCATCTGTCCATTTCGCTCTGCTGGCGCTCGTTGCGTGTGTCGTCGTCGGGTGCGGCGGGAACGCGAACGACGAGCCGGCGTCTAACCAACAGCAACGCCCGGCTCCGTCGGCGCCGGATGCCCGGGAGGACGGTCGACCAAAGATCGTCGCGCTCGGCGACAGCCTGACGGCAGGTCTCGGGCTCGTCGAGAGTCAGGCCTATCCGGCGCTCCTGCAGAAGAAGCTCGAGGAGGCCGGCTATCCGTTCGAGGTCGTGAACGCGGGTGTGTCGGGGGATACGTCCGCGGGCGGCGTTCGACGGCTCGACTGGGCGCTCGAAGGGAACGTGCGCGTGCTCATCCTGGCCCTCGGCGCCAACGACGGTCTGCGCGGGCTGCCGGTCGACCAGATGAAGAAGAACCTCGAGGACATCATCCAGCGGGCCAGGGTCCGAAACATCGTGGTGATCCTGGCGGGCATGGAGGCTCCACCCAACTACGGGCCGGACTACACGTCGGCGTTTCGGCGCGCGTACCAGGAGCTTGCGCGCGAGCACGAACTCGTCTTCCTGCCGTTCCTTCTCGACAAGGTCGCGGGGGACCCCGCGCTGAACCAGGGAGACGGCATCCATCCGAACGCCCGAGGCGCGGAAATCATCGCGGAGGGCATGTGGAAGGTGCTTCGCCCCGTGCTCGACCAGATGTCGGCGGCGTCATGATCCAGTTACACGGTGTCACCAAGACCGTTCCCAGCGGCGACGGCACGCTCACCATCCTTCATCCCCTGGACCTCACGATCGCGCGCGGCAGCGTCACGGCGATCACGGGTCCGTCCGGCAGCGGCAAGTCGACCTTGCTCGGCCTCATCGCCGGACTCGACTCCCCGAGCGGCGGGACCATCCTCATCGATGGCGTGGATCTAACGACGCTCGACGAGGACGGTCTCGCGAAGCTGCGTGGCGCACGGATCGGCTTCGTCTTCCAGTTCTTCCACCTGCTGCCGTCGCTGACGGCGTACGAGAACGTCATGGTCCCGATGGAGATCGCCGGCGTGCCGGACGCCGATGTCCGGGCTGCGGCGCTGCTCGACGAAGTGGGGCTCTCCGGCCGCGCGCACCACTACCCCTCGCAGCTGTCGGGCGGGGAGCAGCAGCGGATCGCCATCGCACGCGCGCTGGCGAACGATCCGCCGCTCCTGCTGGCCGACGAACCCACCGGCAATCTCGACACCGCCACCGGCCACGCGATCATCGAGCTGCTGCTCGGCATCAATCGCACGCGGCGGACGACGCTCGTGCTGGTGACGCACGATCCGGAGTTGGCGGCACGAGCGGAGGTCGCCGTTGCGCTGAAGGACGGGCGGATCGCTTCGGTCGCGCGCCGCCAGCCGGAAGACGTCACGGCGGGGGAGGCCGCGGTCCGGTGAGATTCGTTTTCCGGATGACGGTCCGGGAACTGCGGGCGTCGTGGCGCCGCCTGCTGTTCTTCTTCGTGTGCGTCGCGATCGGCGTCGGCGCGATCGTCGCGCTTCGTTCGGTGATCCAGAACGTGCGCGAGAGCATGGTCCGCGAGGCCCGCGCGATGATGGCGGCCGACATCCGCATCAGCACGAACCGCGCCTGGACCCCGGAACTTCGCCAGATCATCGATGATCGGCTTGCCGGCGCGCCCGTGCTCGAACGCACGGAGGCGATCGAAGTCGCCACGATGGTCCGCGCGGCCAACGGCGGGAGCGTCGCGCGGATGGTGGAACTGCGGGCGGTCGAGCCCGGGTTCCCGCTCTACGGTGAGATCGAACTGCAGGGGGGCGTGCCGTACTCGCACGATCTCGTGAGGGGGCATGGCGCGATCGCCCGTCCCGAACTGCTCGCGCAGCTCGGGATCGCGCAGGGAGACACGATCCTCATCGGCGGGCAGCCGTTCACGGTCCGCGCCGTGCTCGAGAAGGAACCCGGCCGGCGCACGGGCGCGTTCACGCTCGGCTCGCGCGTCTTCATCGATCACGAGGACCTGCAGCGGATCGGCCTGCTGTCGTTCGGCAGCCGCGCCAACTACCAGATCATGCTGCGCGTCGAGGACCGCGCGATCGACCGGCTCACGTCGGATCTCCGCGCCGCGACTCGCGATCATTTCGCCGGCGCGCGGTCGTACCGCCAGGCCGAAGACGATATCTCGGAAGACCTGCAGCGGGCCGAGAACTACCTGAGCCTCGTCGGCTTCATCATCGTCGTACTCGGCGGCATCGGCGTCTGGAGCGTCACCCGGGTCTTCGTGAAACAGAAGATCCGCAGCGTGGCGATCCTCAAGTGTGTCGGGGCCACGACCCGGCAGGTGCTGGGCACCTATGTCGCTCAGGTGATGCTGCTCGGTCTCGGCGGCAGCCTGCTCGGCGTCGGCCTCGCCGGGATCGCCCTGCGCGCGATCCCCGACGACATGCTGGCGTCGTTCGGGACGGCGCCGCCGGGGCTCACCCTTTCGGCAGTCGTGCAGGGGAGCGCCGTGGGGCTGCTCGTCTCGCTGCTCTTTTCCCTCGTACCGCTGCTCGAAGTCCGCCGCGTGAAGCCCTTGCTGCTGCTGCGTGGAGGCGACGCGTCCGTGCTGGCACCCGGCGTCGTGCGACGGTCTTTCAAGGCGTGGCTGACGTCGGTCGATCGGGTCCAGGTCGGCGTCGGCGTGATCGTGACCGCGGCGCTGGTGGCGGTCGCGGCCTGGCAGGCGGCATCCTGGCAAGTCGGCCTGATCGTGAGCGGGGGCTTCGCGGGGCTCGCGATCCTGCTGCACGGCGCCGGCGCGCTGCTGGTTCGCGCCGTTCGTCCGCTCTCGCAGACGCGGGTGTTCGCCTTGAAGCACGCCGTTCTCAGCCTTCGACGTCCGGGCAACCAGACGCGCGTGATCCTGCTCGCCGTGGGGCTCGGCGCGTTCTTCGTGCTCGGGATCCGCGCCTTGCAGGCGAACCTGCTGGATGAATTCACGATCGAGCTGCAGCGGGGCGGTCCCGACATGTTCCTGATCGACATTCAGCAGGACCAGGTCGATTCGCTGGGCCGGTTTCTCGCCGAGCGTGTGCCGCCGGGCTCGGGACCGCCGCGCCTGATCCCGGTGCTGCGCGCGCGTGTGACCGGCGTCCGCGGCGCCGAGGTGAATCTCGAGAACTATCAGGACGTCCGCGGCCGCGGCTCCCTGGCACGCGAATACACCATCACGTATCGCGACCATCTCGAATCGAACGAAAAGGTGATCGCCGGAGAGCATTGGACGGGGCAGGGGCCGCTCCCCGATGATGCCGCCCCGCTCGAAGTGTCGATCGAGCGGAGCATCCACGAGCGGTTCGACATCAGCGTCGGAGACCTGATGCGGTTCGACATCCTCGCCCGGACGATCGAGGCCAGGGTGGTGAGCATCCGGGACGTCGAGTGGGAGGACTCGCGCAACGGCGGCTTCATGTTCGTCTTCCGTCCCGGCCCGCTGTCGCGCGCGCCGCACAGCTATATCGCGATCCTCCGCGCGCCCGAGGACACGAACGCCCGGGCGGCCTTCCAGCACGAGCTGGTCTCGACGTATCCGAACGTGTCGGCGGTCGACGTCCGCGAGGTGCTCTCGTCGATCCAGGGGGTGATCGAGAACGTGACGCTGGCGATCTCGATCGTCGGAGGGATCGCGCTCTTCGGCGGCGCGCTCATCCTGATCGGCGCGGTGGCGATGACGAAGTTCCAGCGGATCTATGAAGCCGCGATCCTGCGCACGCTGGGCGCCAGCAGCCGCACGCTCGCGACGATGCTCGCCGGCGAGTATACGACGCTCGGCCTGCTGGCCGGCGTCGTCGGGTCCGCGGGCGCCCTCGTCCTGTCCTGGGCCGTGTGCAAGTGGGTCTTCGAGATCGATTGGAGCCCCGCTACAGGCCTGCTGATCACCGGCGCGATCGTCACGACCCTGATGGTCGCGATCATCGGCGTCATCGCAAGCGCCGACGTCCTCCGCAAGAAGCCCCTGGCGACCCTGCGAGCCGAGTAGCACAGGCAGAGGCAGCCTGTTTGGGCGACAGCCGCACGTGCACGGTCGAGCGACAGCCACACCTGCGGTCGAGCGACAGGCCACACCTGCACGGTCGAGGGACAGCCACCCGCCGCTTGAACTCGCAGAGCTCGCGGAGGGCGCGGAGGTCCCCTGAATTCGAGGCGCTGATGCGGGCTGCGCTCGCGCTTCGCGCGGTGTGGCTGGCAAGAAGCTGCGAACACGAGCCGCCCCCGATTTCTCGCGGTTCGTGTTCGCAGCTTCTT
>DASWVN010000288.1:0-4209 GCA_036401215.1 Vicinamibacterales bacterium
GGTCTCGCCGAGGTTTGCGACGACGAAGCTGATCGAAGCCGCCAGCACCTGCCCGTGTAGCAGGTCGGACGCGTAATTGGCCAGGCTGCCGGCTGCCAGCAGCACCGGCCACGCACGCATCGGCGAGGCGAGAAACACGCCAAGCGAAATACCGGCCGGGGGCCAGAAGGTGGCGCCGACCGAGGGTCCGAGGGAGAGTGCGTACCCGAGTTCGCTGCCTGCGAAGTAGGCGAGGGCAAACAGTGATGCCGATGCGAACTCCGTCCGCAGGGTGCGCGTTCGACTGGTCTTGAAAACGTCGGGAACGGTGGTCGAGGTCATGTGCGATCGAGCCAGCGAACTGACTATCGTGTCACGGATCGCAAGCTCGACCGGAGGAGGGGAGATGGGAAACTCCGAACTATGAACTCCGAACTCCGAACAGGTTCAGTAGTTCATAGTTCGGAGTTTCTTCAGGCCACCATCGCCCGTGCGGCGGCGAACCGCTCCGGCGCGCGTGCGTCCATCTCGGCGAGCCAGCGGTGGTCGAACCCGAGTTCTCCGATCCACGGATCGTTGAGCACGTCGTACTCGGGACCGGCTTCACAGCCGAATCCGTATCGATGGCTCAAGCGGTTGGCGACATAGACGACGAGCGTCTGCGCGGAGTAGAGCACGGACAGTTCCGGCCGGTGATGATAGAGCACCGGCTCTCGCAGGCAATCGGGCAGCCGCCACGTGCGCAGGAGTTGCGCGCCGACCAGCGCGTGCCGCTGCTCGATCAGGTGCGCGACTTCTTCCGGCGTCGGCATCGGACCGGTGAATCCCGGAGCCTCGACGCTCAACTTGAGGATGGCGAGCTTGCCGATGTCGTGCAGAAGGCCGCAGACCAGGGCTTCGCTGGGATCGACGTCGAGCTTCGGCGCGACCAGCTCCGCCATGTAGGCGGTGCCGATGGAGTGGTCCAGCAGGTCGCGACCCGCGTGCGAGAAGATCGCCGCGGCCTCCATCCGCGACGTGATGCACGCCGCGAGCAGCGTGTTGCGGACGGCGGTGGTGCCGACGCGCACGGTCGCATCGGTGATGGTCGTGATCGGACGGACGGGCGCGTTCGACGCGGAGTTCGCCAGCCGCAGCACGCGCGTCGTCAGGACCTGCTCTTTCGAGACGAGACGCACGATCCGGTGGACGCTCACGTCGGGGTCGGCGGCGAGCACCATGGCCTGGTCGACGAGTGCGGGGCTGACGGGCAGCGACGCTTCACGCACCTGGAGCCAGCGCCCGGTTTCGACCCATTCCATCCAGTTCGTGTGTGCGATGTCCATGCTCCCTCCCCCCACAACCCGGCAAGACGGTCCACTGGCCCGATGCCTTCAGCACAATGGAGGCATTCCCACAATCGGCACCGGCCACGTGGTCTTGAACGGGTGGCCGGGGACCCGGGTCAGTGTTTCAGCAGTTGCCGCAGGGCATCGACGAGGACGGCCGGCAGCTGATCGGGTCTGCGCAGGACGGCAAAGCCGGCCCGGCCGAACACTCGCACGGCGTAGCGCGGAGCCTCACGGTCCACCGTCAGGCAGAAGACGGTCACCCCCTGGCGGCGTGCTTCCGCGATGGCCTGGCGCGTATCCTCGATCCCGTACCGGCCTTCGTAAACATCGACGTCGTTGGGCTTGCCATCAGACAGGATGAGCAGCCAGCGGCGCTGAGTCTGCTCGCGGCACAGCGAGGCGGTGAGATGCCGGACCGCCGCACCGATCCGGGTATACCGATCGGCATCGAGCGCCGCGATCCGGCGCCGGACCATGGGGGTCGTCCGCTCGTCGAAGGACTTGAGCGTCAGCACGCACACATCCTCGGCGCCTTCCCCCGAGAATGCGAAGACGCCGTAGCGATCCCCGAGCGCGTCGAGCGCCTCGCACACGACGAGCAGCGCTTCCTTTTCCACGTCGACGACGCGCCGTTCGGCCGAGACCCATCCATCGGTCGAGGCGCTGACGTCGACGAGGATCGCCACCGCCAACTCCCTCCTCGCGTGACGTCGTGACAGGTACACGCGGCCATCGACGGGGAGTCCGGTCAGCCTGTCGGCTGCCGCCGTTACGCATGCGTCGATGTCCAGCTCGCATCCGTCCGGCTGGCGGCCGATTCGGACGCGACGGGGCCGCAGCCGCTCGAATCGGCTGCGGACGCGACGCGTCAACCTGCTGTGGCGGGCCAGTGCGGCATCGGCCCACCTGACATCGCCGAGCGGGGCGTCGGGTTCCCGTACGACGGCGCCCGGGTGCCGATAGCGGCCTGTCCGGTAATCCCATTCGGGATACGAAATGCCTCGCGGTGGCGGCGAACGGTCCGCGGCCTGCGCTCGAGGCAGGTCGTCTCCGCTTCGAAGCACCTCCCGCGCCTGGTCGGGAGTGCGCACTACCCGAGCCTCCGGCAGATCGGAGAGCGAATCGGCCAGTCCCTCAGGATCGGCTTCATCGTCCCGATCGGTGGGACGCTGCAGGCCGTAAGGATCCTCGACGCTTTCCTGCGGCTCGTCGGCGCGGATGATCCACGTCCCGGCGGTCTGATCGTCCTCGTCTTCGGCTGCCTCACGGACGCGAGGACGGCGCCGCATCTCCGCGACGCGGCGCGAACGTTCGGCGCGGGGGAGCGGCTGCTGACCGGCAGACGGGCGTTCTCCGACGCGTGGGTCGGTTGAAGCGGGGAGCAGGCGTCCCCAGTACCACGGGTGATCGACGCGCCGGCGGGCGCGGACGGCCGGCGCGCGGGCTGCAGCGGCGCGCGCCCACTCGAGTGCGCCTTCGGCCGAAAGGCGCTCGCCGAGGTCGAGCGGTGGCGAGAGCGGGGCGGCGCCGAGCAGCGCGCGCACGCACGCTTCGATCGCATCGGGCTGTCCGCGGACCGGCTGCCGGGTGCGCGCTGCGAGCGCGGCAGCTCGGACCGTCGAGAGCGCGCTCGATAGCCCCGGCATTGCGGTGACGATCGAGCGGTCGATCAGCGCGGCCTCCGCCAGCAGAAACCAGTCCTTCGAGGGATGCTGATCCAACGCGGCTGCCACTCGTGCCGTTCCGCGTGCGAGCCGCGCGGCCTGCTGCACGGCCAGCAGCCGGTACATCGTTATCGCATCGAGTCCCCACAGGCTGGCGGCAAGCACCGGCGGCAGGAAGATCTGACGGCCATCCGTGGCTGACATCAACCGCACATCCAGTTTGTCCGCGGGCCGTGCACCGGAGAGGCGTCCGAGCCACGTGACCGGCGGTGGCGGGTCCATGGCAGCGACGACGATCGGCATCCCGAAGAGGGCGGTGACGAACAGCTCCAGCCGTGTCCGGACGGTGGTCAGCAGCACGTCCGTGTTGTTGGCGGCAGGACCATACTGACGCCAGGCGGCCCGTGCGAGCCGCGTCGCGAAGTGCGCTCCCTCGATGATCAGTTCTTCGGGTTCCGCCATCCGCGTGCCGTGGCTACATCGTCGCCGTGACGAGATCGTGCATGGCGGCCATCAGGTCGGGATCGTCGGTCAGCGGGCCGAGCAGCGCGGCGCGGCAGGCCGAGCGCACCGGGATGCCGCTGGCGACGAGGCGGGCCGTCGCGACAATGAGACGGGTGCTCGGCACTTCCGTCAGGCCGCGATCGCCGAGCTGGCGAAGCCGATTGGTCAGCGTGACGAGCGCGATCGCCGTATCGCCGGGGATCCCGCTCTCGTGCGCCACGATCTCGGCTTCGAGCGCCGGAGCCGGGAAATCGAATTCCAGCGCAACGAACCGCTGGCGCGTGCTCGGTTTGAGGTCTTTCAACCCGTGCTGGTAACCAGGGTTGTATGAGATCACGAGTTGAAAGCCGGGCGCCGCTTCGAGGATTTCGCCAGTCTTCTCGAGCGGCAGCATCCGCCGGTCATCCGTCAGCGGGTGGATGACGACAACGGTGTCCTGCCGTGCCTCGATGATCTCGTCGAGATAGCAGATCGCGCCTGCACGCGCCGCCTGTGTGAGCGGGCCGTCGAGCCAGATCGTCTCGTTGCCGCGAATCAGGTAGCGGCCGGTGAGATCGCTGGCAGACAGATCGTCGTGGCAGGCGACTGTGACGATCGGACGGCCCAGCCGCCACGCCATGTGCTCGACGAACCGTGTTTTCCCGCACCCTGTTGGCCCCTTCAGCATCACCGGCAGCCTGCGCCGGTGCGAGGTTTCGAAGACGTCGATCTCGTCGCCGGTTGGCAGATAG
>DASWVN010000289.1:0-4756 GCA_036401215.1 Vicinamibacterales bacterium
GAGCCTCTGGGGTGGCTCCCACGGCGTGCCCCAGCGAAAGTCCCGCCTCTATACCGCGCTCGTGGAAGAGGGGTTGGCGTCCGCGGTCTCCGGCGCCCTGCTGCCGACCGTGGATCCCTATCTCTACACGCTCGCGTTCACTGCCGCTGACGGCGTTCCGCTCGACCTGATCGAAGAGGTCGTCCTCGGCGAGATCGAGCGGATCGCGCGGATGGGCGTCACGGCTGAAGAGGTGGCGCGGGCCCGGCGGCAGCTGCGCGCCCAGTTCATCTTCGAGAACGACGGGGTCACGAGCGTCGCCCATCAGCTTGGCTACTTCGAGACGATCGCGGGTCCGCATTACTTCGAGGGCATCGAGGCGGCGATCGAATCGGTCACCGGCGATCAGGTGGCGGCCGCTGCACGGGAGCGGCTCCGTCAGGATGCACGGACCGTCGGCTGGTTCCGGCCGACGTCTCGCCGGCCATGAGCGGCGTCACTCTCGGCCGCGGCCTGACGCCTGCCCGCGCCACGCTCGACAACGGCGTCGTCGTCCTGGCACAGGAGAGCGGAGCCACGCCGGCCGTTGCGATCAATGCGACGTTCCTGGCCGGCAGCGCCGACGATCCCGAGGACTTGCCCGGTGTCGCGTATCTCGCGCGCCACACCATCGACCGCGGGACGAAGAGTCTGGGCGCCGAAGACATCGCCGACATCCTGGACGATCGCGGCGTGTCCCTGCGGATCCTGGTGTCACGGCACACCTTTTCGATCTCGTGCGTGTGCCTCTCCGAGGACTTCGACGACATCCTCGCGCTCATCGCGGACGTGGCGGGCGCGCCGCTGTTCCCCGAGGAGGAGATCGAGAAGCGGCGGCTCGAGGCGATCACGGCATTGCGGCAGGACCATGATGATCCCGCCCGAGTCGCGGTCGACCTGCTCCATCAGGATCTCTACGGTCCGGACCATCCGTACGGCCGGCCGATGAAGGGAACGATGGCGAGCCTGGAACGGATCGAGCGGCAGGACCTTCTGGACTATTACGTCCGGCACCTCACCCCGTCCCGGCTTCGGATCGCCATCGCCGGGGACATTCCGGACTCCGAGGCGGTGGCTGCCGTCGGCCGCGAGTTCGGCGGATGGCGGAACCGCGGCGGGGAGCCGATCACGATCCCCCTGCCCTCGGATCGGCGTCGTCGTTCACTCCGGCTGCACCCGATCCCGGCGAAGGCACAAGCCGACCTGGCGTATGGCTTTCCGGCCATTCGACGTCTCGATCCGCGGTACTATGCCTACACGATCCTCAACAACGTTTTGGGTCAGTTCGGTCTCGGAGGACGGCTGGCCGAGAACATCCGCGAGCGGCAGGGGATGGCGTATTACGCCTACAGCACGCTCGAGGCGAGCCTCGGCGAGGGGCCGCTGATCACTCACGTCGGGGTCGACCCGAACGATATCGACCGGGCGCTCGCCGCGATCGACGCCGAGGTCCGTGCGCTGCGCGAAGAGGGGCCGACGGAGCAGGAACTCGAAGACTCTCGCGAATCGCTGATCGGATCGGTCCCCCGGTTGCTCGAAACCAACGAGAGCATCTGCGAGTTCCTCATCTATGTCGAGCAGTTCGGGCTTGGTCTCGATTACGATCGACAGGTCTCCGGACTGTTCAGGCACGTGACGATGGAGGAGGTGCGGGAGGCCGCTCGCGAAGCGCTCGACCCTGCCCGCGCCGCGGTCGTCGTTGCCGGGCCGGTCTCGTCCGCTAACCGATGATCCGACCGCTGAAAACGCTCGACGAATGCCGCCAGGTCGTCGAGCTCGAAAAACGCGTGTGGGGCTACGCCGACGCCGAAGACGTCGTGCCCGCGCCCGTGCTGATCGTCTCGATCAAGCGCGGCGGCGTCCTGCTCGGGGCGTTCGACTCGACCGACACGATGATCGGCTTCGTGTACTCGATCCCCGGATGGAAGAACGGAACGCCCATCCAGTGGTCGCACATGCTCGGCGTCGTACCCGATGCCCGGGCCGCCGGGCTCGGCCGGCAGCTCAAGCTCGCTCAGCGCGACGCGACGCTGGCGATGGGGATCGAGCTGATCGAATGGACGTTCGATCCGCTCCAGGCCTTCAACGCCCATCTCAACTTCGTGAAGCTCGGGGCCGTCGTCGAAGCCTACGAGGAGAACATCTACGGAGAATCCAGCAGTCCGCTGCACCAGGGATCGCCGACGGATCGCTTCGTCGCGGAGTGGCACCTGAGGGCGCCGCACGTGGAGCGCCGGATCCGGGCCGGCGGTGCGCTCGTGCGCGACGCCTCGATCGGGGCGGCGCCGATCGTCAATCCGTCGAAGCCCGGCGCGTGGCTGGAGCCGGTCGAAGGGGAACTCGCGCACGAAAGCCGGCGCGTGCTCGTGGAGGTCCCGATCGGCTTCAGCGACATGCAGCGGGAGGCGCCCGGTTTGGCCCTGCAATGGCGCCTGACGACGCGCCGGATCTTCCAGAGCTACTTCAGCCGCGGCTACCGCGCCGTCGATTTCTTCCTCTCACGCGCCGCGCGCCGCGGGCAATATCTGCTGGCGCAGAGATAACTCCCAAGTTACCAACTGCCAACTCCCAAGAACCAAAAGAGCCAGGGACCAAGTCCCAAGTCCCAAGAACCAACGACCAAGGACCAAGGACCAAGGACCAAGGACCAAACGCAAGGTTTGGAACTTGGTCGTTGGGATTTGGTCGTTGGGCGTTGGTCGTTGGGCGTTGGCAGTTGGGGCTTCGGGCGTCAGCCCGGAGGCCAGCTGAACCGCCGCCCGCCCAGGACGTGCATGTGGATGTGGAAGACCG
Source organism: Vicinamibacterales bacterium (assembly GCA_036401215.1). Lineage (GTDB taxonomy): Bacteria > Acidobacteriota > Vicinamibacteria > Vicinamibacterales > 2-12-FULL-66-21 > JACDCA01. The sequence continues at coordinate 2,812 of DASWVN010000289.1, forward strand.
TCTGCCCGGCTTCCGCGTTGCAGTTGAAGACCGTTCGATAGCCGCGCTCCGCGTGGCCGTGTTCGCGGGCGATCGCGGCGGCTCGTCGCGTCATCTCGCCGACGAGCGCGTCGTCTTCCGGTGTGAGGTCGTTCAGGGTCGCGATGTGCTTCCGCGGGACGACGAGCGCGTGGGTCGGTGCCTGCGGGTTGATGTCCTTGAGCACGACGAGCGTGTCGTCCTGGTAGAGGATGGTTCCGGGGATCTCTCCCGCGATGATCTTGCAAAAGAGGCAGTCAGGCATCTTGTCTCCTTAACACCATCGTTCTCGGGATCCCCTGCAGGTCTTCCCGGATGCGCTCGATGCGCCAGCCCGATTCGAGCGCCAGGGCCTCGACTCGTTCCGACTGGCCGAACCCGAATTCAACAACGAGTCGGCCGCCGGGTGCAAGGCGGGCCGGCGCCTGCTGGAACAGTCGCCGGATGACCTCGAGGCCCGTGGGCCCGCCGAAGAGTGCCTGGTGAGGTTCGTACCGGACGACCTCCGGCTGCATGGTTGCGGCTTCGGCGTCGGCCACGTAGGGCGGATTCGACACGATCAGGTCGGCGGTGACGTCGATCCCCTGGAGGACGTCGCTCCGGACGAACATGACGCGGTTCTCCACGCCGTGCCGCCGCGCGTTGCGCCGGGCGACCGTCAGCGCCGCATGCGACGCATCGGTTGCCGTGACCCTGACGTCCGGCAGCTCGCAGGCGAGCGTCACCGCAAGGCAGCCGCTGCCGGTTCCCACATCGATCACATGCCGGCACGCACGTTTGCGGGCGAACAGCAGCGCTTCTTCGACAATGATCTCGGTTTCGGGGCGGGGGACGAGAACGTCGGGGGTGACTTCGAAGTCGCGCTCCCAGAACTCGCGGACGCCGACGATCTGCGCGACCGGTTCGCGCGCGACACGGCGTTCGATGAGCGACGCGTAGGCGGCGGCAAACTCGGCGGGCTCGTTCTCGCGCGAGCGGGTCAGGAGGGTGGCGCGATCCCAGCCCAGCGCATGGCGCGCCAGCACTTCGGCGTCGAGCGCGGCGTCGGCTGGATCGAGTCCGGCCGCTTCGAGACGCCTCCTCGCGGCCGCGAGGCGCTCGGCGACCGACGGCATCAGGAGGCGGTCTCGGCCGCGGTCGCTTCCTTGAGCTTTTCGGAGTTGAAGAAGGTCGTCGCCGCGTCGATCAGCTCGTCGAGGTCGCCGTCGAGCGCTTCGGTCAGCTGGTGCATCGTATGCCCGATGCGGTGGTCGGTGATGCGGTTCTCGCGGAAGTTGTAGGTCCGGATCTTCTCGGAGCGCTCGCCGGTGCCGACCTGGGTACGCCGGTCCTTCGCGATCGCTTCCTGCTGTTTCTGCATCTCGAGGTCGTAGAGCCTCGAGCGCAGCACCTTCATCGCCTTCGCGCGGTTCTTGATCTGCGACTTCTCGTCCTGCTGCGAGACCACGAGGCCGGTCGGGATGTGCGTGATCCGGACGGCGGAGTACGTGGTGTTGACGCTCTGCCCACCGGGGCCGCTCGAGCAGAAGGTGTCGATCCGGAGGTCCTTTTCGTTGATGTGGATGTCGACGTCCTCGGCTTCGGGCAGGACGGCGACCGTCGCGGTCGACGTATGGATCCGGCCGCTGGCCTCGGTCACCGGGACGCGCTGCACGCGGTGCACGCCGCTTTCGTACTTCAGGCGGCTGTAGGCGTTGCGCCCTTCGATCAACGCGATGACTTCCTTGATCCCGCCGCCACCGCTGTCGCTCAGGCTGAGCACCTCGATCTTCCATCCCTGGCGCTCCGCGTAGCGGGAGTACATCCGGAAGAGATCGGCGGCGAACAGGGCGGCCTCGTCGCCGCCGGTGCCGGCGCGGATCTCGAGAAGGACGTTCTTCTCGTCGTTGGGGTCCTTGGGGATGAGGAGCTGGGCGATCTCGCCGTC
>DASWVN010000290.1:0-10877 GCA_036401215.1 Vicinamibacterales bacterium
GGCGCTTCCTGAACTCGCTGCAGCTCGCACATCGCGCGGCAAGCCTCGGCTCGGTCGGCACGCTGGTGGGTCCGCCGGCGACGACGAGCCACGTGGAGCTGACGCGAGAGGAACGCGCCAGGGCGGGGATCCCGGAGACGCTGGTGCGCTACTCGGCCGGGATCGAGAACGTCGAGGACCTGATCGAGGACCTTCGTCGCGCGCTCGCCGCGATGACGGCGGGGAGTCCGGCGTAGACTGCACGACATGAGTGGAGATCATTCCGATCTGAATCGATTCCTCGCGGCGCAGGAAGGCATCTACGACGAGGCGCTTGCCGAGATCCGGGCCGGGCGCAAACGCTCGCACTGGATGTGGTTCATCTTTCCGCAGTTCAAGGGACTGGGATTCAGCGCGACCTCGCAGCACTTCGCGATCCGTTCCGCCGCGGAAGCGCGCGCCTATCTCGCGCACCCTGTGCTCGGACCGCGGGTCATCGAATGCGCGGAGGCCGCGCTCGCCATCGAGGGGCGCACCGCACGCGAGATCTTCGGATCGCCCGACGACCTGAAGCTCAGATCGTCGGCAACGCTGTTCGCCTCCGTCTCACCGGACGGCTCCGTGTTCCATCGGCTGCTCGACAAGTACTTCGACGGGCAGCCGGACCGGCGGACGCTGGAGCTGCTGGCGTCGTGAGCGGCGCGGCATGAAGCCGCGCCCTGCGTGTTACCTGCCGGCCATCAGACGAAGAAGGTCCTCGAGCGTGCGCGCGTCCTGTGGCGGACGCGGCGCGAGCAGCGCGGGACCGCCGGACGTGCGCGTGAGACTGCCAATGCGCCCGTAGACGCGCATGGTTCCGCTCAACTCCGTGTTCCCCCAGACCTGCTCGAAAGTGCCCTCGATGCTGCCGGGCGCGCTCGAGCCGAGAATGATGTTGTCGATGTTGACGCGAATGGGATTACCCGGCAGCGGGTCGAGTGTGGCGGCCAAACGCGCCTGGCCGTCCTCGGCAACGGTCGTCGCGCTCGTCGTGCCGGTCAGACCACCGAAGAGAATGCTGCCGCTCGAGATTCGATCCTCGGTCTGCGTGAGTGACAGACCCAGCGGACGGTTACTGCCAGTCGGAAGCTCATCGCACGTGCGGATGATCGAGAACACTCCGTTGGCCGTGCAGCCTTCGACGACCCAGCTCCCCAGCCAGCTTCCCGCAAACGACGGCAACCCGCGCAGGAGCCTCGTCGTCCGGCCGCCCTCGTTCTCGGCCCAGATCGTGACGCGCCCGTTGCCGACGCCGGTGATCCGCCCGCTGGTCTGATCGACGGTGGCGACCTGCGGGTTGTCGCCACCCCACCGGATCGTGCCGCCGCCGGTCGCCGCGAACTGCACGGTCTGCCCGATGAAGATGCTCGTGTTCGTCGTCGAGAGCGTCGGCGCGCTCACCGACGGCGACGGACCCGCAGGACCATCGCTCCCGCCGCTGCACGCCACGAGACCCGCCAACGCTGCCGCCATGATTGAACGCTTCATATGTGACTCCTATAAGTTCCGAAAATCTGGCTCGACTGGTTCACGCGTGGAGGCCCCACGTCCAGCGGCGCCGATCGTTTTTGCACTCTCAATGGATCGTGAAGCCGATGCCGATCTGGCCAACGTTCGCGTCGACGTTCGAGTTGCTCATCGCGAAGCCGTTCCAGAACGGCGTGAGGCTCACGTTCCGGCCGACGCGGATGTCCCACCCGAGCCCGAGCATCGCGCCGACGCCGAACTCCGACTCGCTGCCGTAACTCACCGTGCCGAGTCCGAGCCCGCCGTTCAGGAAGAAGCCGGACGTCCGCACGGGATAGAAGCGGATCCGCGCATCGAGCGTTCCGACGGTGAATGTCTCGCCGAGCACGGTCTTCGCGAATCCTGTCGTTCCCACACCGAACAGGAGGCGATCGTTGACGACGCTGCCGAAGGAAAGTCCGCCGCTCAGGCCGTCCTCGCGGCCGAAGCAGTCCTGGCACCCGAGCGATCCGTAGCCGAGGCCGGCGCTGAACCAGAAGCCCTCGCGCACCCGCGGTCTCAGCCCCTGCGCCGGCGAAGGGATCTGCTCCGCTGCTGACGGCGGCTCAGTGCGCGCTGACGGAGGCGGCGGCGCCGACGCCGGCGTGACCGACAGGTCCATCGGTTCCAGCTCCGGACGCGCGATGCGCAGCAGCTTCTTCTCCACCCATCCGACGCGACGGCCGAATTGCGGATCGTTGAACTCGACCTCCACCCAGTCCGCGTCCTCCTGGAGCACCTTGAACAGCGTGCCGGCCTTCGCCACGCGCAGCGGAGTCTGCGCGCCGGGCTGCAGGTAAATCGGTGCGACCGACGTCGCGGTGGCGGCCGGCGCGGGCGCCTGCGCGAACGCGGGAACGGCGGTGAGGATTGCGGCAACGATGGTGAAAGCGATGGCGGATCGAAAAGCGCTCACGGAAGTCTCCTTGGTGGATCGGTGAGCAGGCAGGATACGGAGGGGGTGTGGACAGGGGTGGTCCCGGAATCAGGGCGGCAGCCACTCCCCTGAAGTCGCGGCAACCGGCTGATAGCGGCAGCTGTCACCACGTACACCGCAGGGGACGCGGAGGGACGCAGAGAAACGTTTGGTTGGGTTCGGTGGTGTGAACGCTATCCGGGTTGGCCCTGTCGCCGCCACGCAGCCGCGAGATCAGGACTGTGGCTGCCCGCGCGGGAGATCACGGCGGAGGGATATAATCCGCACCTCTCGACACACCGTCGCACGGGAGGTCCCAGTGAGCCTCACCACCGGCACACGACTCGGCGCGTTCGAAATCCTCGACTCCCTGGGAGCCGGGGGGATGGGCGTGGTCTATCGGGCCCGCGACACACGGCTGAATCGCACGGTGGCGCTCAAGGTCCTCCCGGATCTCTTCGCCGGCGATCCCGAGCGGCTGGCCCGCTTCGAGCGCGAGGCCCAGGTCCTGGCGTCGCTCAATCACCCGAACATCGCGCACATCCACGGCCTGGAGGAATCCGGGTCGGTCCGCGCACTGGTGATGGAACTCGTCGACGGTGTGACGCTCGCGGATGCGATCCGCAACAGCGCGAGCCCCGCGGCGTCGACGCGGCGCGAGGCACGCCGCCCGTCGGCGTCCGACCGCCGCGACGGGCGTTCGAGCGAGCCGGCGATCCCCAGTGCGGCGCATTCGCCCGCAGGCGAGCGGGGGGTGTCCGGACTCGCGCTCGAAGACACACTCAGGATCGCCAGCCAGATCGCCGACGCGTTGGAAGCGGCGCACGAGAAAGGGATCGTTCACCGCGATCTGAAACCATCCAACATCGTGCTCGCGCCTGACGGCACCGTCAAAGTGCTGGACTTCGGTCTCGCCAAGGCCCTCGACCCGCTCGAGCCGGCGGCCGCGCACCTGATGGATTCGCCCACGCTGACCGCGCGGGCCACCGAGGCGGGCGTCATCCTCGGCACGGCAGCCTATATGGCACCCGAACAGGCGCGCGGCCGGACAGTCGACCGGCGTGCCGACATCTGGGCATTCGGCGTCGTCCTGTTCGAGATGATCACCGGCGCCCTGCCCTTCGAGGGAGATACGACCACCGACGTCATCGCCTCGGTGATCACCCGTGAGCCGGACTGGGCCCGGCTGCCGCCCGCCCTGCCCGAACCGCTCCTCCGCCTGCTTCGCCGATGCCTGGAGAAAGATCCGAAGCGGCGGCTCCGCGACATCGGCGATGCTCGCGCGGAACTCGAGGCGGCCGCGGTTCCGAATGCCGAACGCGTTACGCCGTCGCCGGGCGAGGTTTCCGGCTCGCGCCGGATCCCCTGGTGGATGCTGTCAGGCGGCCTTGCGCTCGCCCTTGCGTCCGGCCTCGCGATCGGCCGCTGGCTGCTCGGGCCCGCCCCGCCAACGCCGGCGCCCGTGCGTTTCGAGATCAGCCTGCCGAACGGCGCACGCGGACTGATGGCGCCTGACGGCCTCAAGGTGGCGTTGACGACCCCGGGCGGACTGGAGATCCGGGACCTCGATCGGCTGGAGACGCGAACCCTGCCAGGCACCGAGGGCGCGGTCAACCCCTTCTGGTCGGAGGATTCCACCGCGCTCGTCTATGGCGCCAAGGGCAGGCTCTGGCGCGTCGCGATCGCGGGCAGCGCGCCGGTGCTCGTTGGCATCCTTCCGGGCGGCGGCTGGGACCAGGATGCCGGCGGAGCCTTCACGGCCGACGGATCGATCATCTACACGAACGGCAGTTCGGCGCTGATGCGTGTGCCAGCCGTCGGAGGTGACTCGGTCACCGCGCTCGAACCGGCGGGTGACGATCTCCACTTCCATAACGCCAGCGGACTTCCGGATCACCGCGGCGTCCTGTTCATCACCCATCGAAAACCAGGGCCCGACACGCTGGAAGTGCTTGCCGGCGGCCAGCGCAAGCGGCTGCTCCGGCTGGAAGGCTCCACGCTCGAACACCCGATCTACTCGCCGAGCGGCCATCTCCTCTTCACGCGGGCGTCCGGGGCCATCGGGCTCTGGGCGGTGCCGTTCTCGCTCGCGCGACTCGAAGTGACGGGCGAGCCGTTCCTGGTCGCACCGGGCGGCGTCACGCCAAGCCTCTCGCGCAACTCGCGCCTCGCCTTCATGCCGGTGTCGGGAATGCCGCCCAGCCGCCTGAAATGGGTGGATCGAAGCGGCCGTCAGCTCGGCGGGCTGGAGGATCCGCGCATCTTCGATCGATGGCCCGTCTTCTCCCCGGACGGCACACAGGCGGCGGTCGCCGAGCGGATCGAGGACGGCTGGGAGATCTCGACGATCAACCTGAAGTCCGGAGAGAGAACCCGGGTAACGTCCGACGGCTTCGCGCGCAATCCCGTCTGGGCGCCCGACGGCCGCAGCATTCTCTACACCAGCTTTCAGGCGGGTGGTTCGATCGTCAAACGGGTCGCGGCCGACGGATCGGGCATGCTCGAGGAGATCGGCCCGGGCCGTGATGGGATCTTCACGGCCGACGGCAGCACCTTGCTGTATGCGCGGGGATCTCAGATTCTCTCCCGGCCGGCGGCTGGCGGCAGCGAAGCGGTTCCGCTGATGGACGGACCCGAGAGAACTCAGTCGCCACGCCCGTCCCCTGACGGCCGCTTCGTCAGCTATATCGCCGCGAATCCCACGACGTTCGAACCCAGCCTTCTGGTCAGGCCGCTTGGAGCGGGCGAAAGGCGCTGGGAAATCTCGGCTCCCGGCAGCAATCCGCGGTGGAGTGGCGACGGGCGCCGGCTCTTCTTCGCCAGGGGCGGCGAGGTGCTCGAGATCGACGTCCAGACAACCCCCACCTTCAGAGCAGGTGTGCCGCGGCGCCTGTTCACCCTGCCGCTCATCGCCTCGAGCGCGTCGTATCCAGGTTTCGACGTCTCCGCTGACGGGCAGCGCTTCCTCTTCATCGAGCCGGACAGTGAAGCGGCGAGGACCAGCCTGATCGTCGTCCTGAATTTCACCCCGCAGCGGTAGCGGGGTGCGTCGGGGTGCTTCAGGGTGCGTCGGGGTGCGTCGGGGTGCTTCAGGGCCCTGCCGCGCCGTAGCGCGAAGCGCGAAGGCGGGTGCGTCGGGGTGCGTCAGGGTGCTCACAGCCTGCCGCGCCGAAGCGCGAAGCGCGAAGGCGGGCGAAGGCGGGTGCGTCGGGGCCGCGGATGGCTCCGCAAGTTGACATCTGATGCGTGATGCGTGATGCTGGCCCCCATGCGCACCACCCTCGATATCGACGAGGACGTTCTTCAGGCGGCGAAGGAACTGGCGGCCGCTACGGGGAAGACTGCCGGGCAGGTCGTGTCGGCATTGATCCGCAAAGGACTCCAGGCGCCGTCGTCGACGCGCCGCGCGTCCAGGAATGGCGTTCCCATCGTTCGCCGCAAGCCCGGCGCGGCGGTGATGACGATGACGCTGGTGAACGAGCTGCGGGACGAGATGTGAAGAAGCGGGCGGCGCTTCTCGACGTCAACGTGCTGATCGCGTTGTTCGACGCAACCCATGTGCACCACGAGGCCGCGCACGACTGGTTCGCCGATCACCGGCAATACGGGTGGGCGACATGTCCGTTGACCGAGAATGGCTTCCTTCGCGTCATGGCGCATCCACGCGCCGGCGTCGACGACGACTACGCCTCGCTCCGAGCGGGGCTGTCGACCTTCTGCAAGAGCGCGGGACACCTGTTCTGGCCCGACGCGGTATCGCTCCATGACGATCGCCTGTTCAACCCGTCCGTTCTGCTCACCCATCGACAGATAACCGACGTGTACCTGCTCGGACTCGCCAGGCGCATGGGCGGGACGCTGGCAACTTTCGACTCGCGGATCCCGCTGAAAGCCGTGCGCGGCGCGACGATGGATGACATCAGCGTGATCGCGCCGGTGGAATAGGCCGCGCAGTCACAGCCGCCCGAGGCGAAAGTCGGGCGTATGACCCGGGCTGTCACGCGCGGCGGGTACGCTGCGCGGACGATGGCGCGAAACTCTGAAGTCATACGGCAATGGCAGGTGCTCCGCAGCATCGACAGCGTGCGGAACGGAATCTCGGTCGCCAGGCTCGCCGAGGAACACCGCGTGAACCCGCGGACGATCCGGCGGGACCTCGAGGCGCTCTGCCGCGCGGGGTTCCCGCTGACCGACACCAAAGTCAACGGCACCAGCATGTGGAGGCTCAGCGACCGGCCGTTCCACAAGCTCGAGGAACTGGGACTCGGCCTCACCGAGCTGTGCGCGTTGTACTTCAGCCGCTCGCTGCTGCACACGCTCGCCGGCACGGTGCTGCTCGACGACACCGAGCGCGCGTTTGCCAGGATCGAACGCGCATTGCCGGCGCGGTGCAAGGAGTTCGTCGATCGCCTGCCGCGCGTTCTCCAGGCGAAGACGCGCGGACGCAAGACGCAGAACGACCGCCGCTTCCCCGAGATCCTCGGGCGCGTGCTCGACGCGATCATCCGCCATCGGCGCGCGACGATGCGATACGCGTCGCTCTCCTCGCGCCGCACGAAGGAGTACGTCATCGAAGCGCAGCGCATCGCCTACGCCGACGGCGGCATCTACGTCATCGGCTGGATCCCGGAGTATGGCGCCATGCGAACCTTCGCCGCGGAACGGATCGAGACGTTCGCGCTGCAGGACGACACGTTCCAGCCACGGCCGCTGCCGCCGGCCCCCTTTGCCGATTCGCTCGGCGTGCACACCGGTAAACCCGAGACGATCGTCATCGAGTTCGACGCCGACGCTGCGGCGTACGTGCGCGCGCGCGAGTGGCACCCCTCCCAGCGGATCGAGGACCGCGACGACGGCAGCACGGTGCTCACGATGAAGGTGTGCAACGATCGCGCGCTGCGCGCGTGGGTGCTGGGTTTCGGTCCCTCCGCGCGGGTCATCGCGCCCGAGGCGCTGGTGAAGTCGGTCGTCAGCGCAGTGATCGAAACCCGGCTGCGCTACGCCTCGCGGCGTCCGGAGATGCTCGCGATCAAGGCCGGTTGAGTTCCGGCCATATTCAAAATCTAAAATTTCAGACTTTACATTCACGGTCGGCTGCAATAACCTCCACCTACCCGAAGATCGAGCCCGGGCAGGAGATGACTATGAAGCCGATTCCCAGCGGCTTTACGCGCCGCACCTTTTTATCCTCCACCGCCATCGTCGGGGCGGTGCTCCCTCAGGCAGTTGCCGGCCAAAGCGGTACGCAGCGGTCGGCCCTGGGCATCGACGCCCTCGGGCTGGATCCGGCGATTCGCGCGGATATCGAACAGTTTGCCGAGCCGGTGCTCCGCGAAACCGCCTATCTGGCGGAACTGCCGCTCGACGACATCAGTCCCGCGTTCGTCTTCGTGCCGCCGGGAGAAGACCGGTGAGCGACCTCTGTTTCCTGTCCATCGCGGAAGCGTCGGACCTGATTCGACGACGGCAGCTCTCCCCGCTCGAGTTGACCGAGGCGCACCTGGCTCGCATCGACACGCTGGACGCCTCGCTCGGGAGTTACATCACGGTCACCCGCGAGCAGGCGCTGTCACAGGCACGAGCGGCCACCGAACGGATGACGGGCGACGGCCCGCGCGGATCGCTGTTCGGGATTCCGCTGAACCTCAAGGACAACATCGCGACCGCCGGCGTGCGGACGACCGCTGCCTCGCGCGTCCTTCAAGACTGGGTGCCCGACAGGAACGCCTCGATCGTGACGCGCCTGCTGGACGCTGGCGCGATCATGCTCGGCAAGGTCGCGCTCTCGGAGTTCACGTTTGCCGGGGGCTCGACGCCGAACGATTTCATCAAGCCGCCACGCAACCCGTGGAACCTGAAATACTCCGCGGGCGGATCGAGCACCGGGTCGGCGGTCAGCGTCGCGGCGGGGCTCGCGATGGGATCGGTCGGCAGCGATTCCGGCGGATCGATCCGGATCCCCGCGGCGCTCTGCGGCCTCTCGGGATTGAACCCCACCTACGGACGTATCGGGAAATCCGGCGTCATTCCGCTCAGCTACTCGATGGGCGCGATCGGACCGCTCACGCGGAGCGTGCACGATGCCGCGCTGATGCTCGAAGTCATGGCCGGCCACGACCCCGGGGACCGGTCCAGCAGCCGCCGGCCCGTTCCCCCCTACAGCGAAGCGGTGAACCGTCCGGTCAAGGGACTGCGGATCGGCACCTGTCCGGCCTACGTCGAGGCGGTGGGAGTGCAGGCGGATATCCAGGACGCGATCGCGGACGCCATCGGTGTGCTTCGCACGCTCGGAACGACGTCGGTCGAAGTGCAGGTCCCCCACCTCACCTACGCGTGCGCCGCGGGATACAACACGATCATGCGCGCTGAAGCGTTCCACCATCACTTCAAGCGGATGCGCGATCATCGGACCGAGTACGGAGCCGCCTTCCGGAACATCGCGCGGGGCGGGTTTCTGACCGCGCACGACTACCTTCGCGGGCAGCAGGCGCGCACGCTGATCACTGAAGAAGTGCGCCAGGCGTTCGAGCAGATGGACGTGCTGGTCTTACCGGTGATCCCGGCGACCGGCGATGGCGGCCCGTATGTCACCGAAGGGACGGACGTCAAAGTCCGGAAAGGCGCCTTCTCTCACGGTCCGGCCTATACGGCCCCTTTCAACCTGACCGGCAGTCCGACGCTGGCGCTCCCCTGCGGATTCACGGCCGGCGGCATGCCCATCTCGATGCAACTCGTGGCACGGCCCTTCGAGGAGGAAACCTTGATCTCGGTCGGCCATCAGTACCAGCTCCAGACCGACTGGCATCGCCGTCGTCCGACAGCGACTCCGTAAGGAGCGTCACGGCAGCCTGGTCGACTGCCAGGCGACCATCTGCCACCGGTCATCGCGCCGGACCCACGTGCTGGTGAATCGCATGTGCGTCCGGCTCTCCTTGCCGGCGACGAGCGCAACGCTGCGCAACGCACCGGTGATCACGCCCGTGGTGCCGTAGACACGCACCTGCACATCCTCCGGGTCGAGCGAGGTGTATCGCGTTCGGCCCGACAACAGCGGCTCGAGATAGGACGCTTTCGTGTCGACCTTCGCGGTCGAGTGCGTGTAGGTCAGATCGTCGCCGAGCAGCCGGTCGAGTGCGGCGTAGTCGGCGGTGACGAGCGCGCGTAACCGTGCCGATTCCGCCTCTCTGAGGTCATTCGATCCGTTCGCCTGGCCGGAGAACATCAGCGCGAGCGCCAGCAGAGCTGTGGTGATCGTCGTCATCCAACCTCCCTTTGATGCGTCAACCGCGCGCCGCCGTCCGCGTCGAGCGACGTGATGATCCGCCAGAGCCCGGCGACGAACGCCTGCTCGATTTCACCGGCATCGAGCACGCGCGGGTCGCAGCCCTGCCGCCGGAGCAGGTGCGCCCACGACGCCGGGATCGCGCCCGGACCCGAGACGAGAACTCGTTGCCCGGCCTTCAGCCTGCCGGAGCGGACGAGCGCGCGGATGTCGTCGCCGATGCACGCTCCCGCCATCCAGGCAAACCGTTCGTCCGGCGTGACGCCGCCGCGCTGGTCCAGCAGGCGGACGGAGAACAGCGCTCTCAGCAGGCCGTGTTCTTCCGCCGCGTCCGCGCCGGCCTCCAGCCAGTCCGGCAGCACGACCGCGAGCGGTCCGCTCGGCAGCGATGCCGCGAGCAGCGTCGCGGTCTGTACGGCGTGCACGACTTCGCCGCCGAGCGACGTGCGGCTTCGCGCGACACGCGCCTGGTCGTCGCACGCGATCAGCTTCCAGTGGGATCCCGCGTTGAGCAAGAGATCCGGGGCGGTCATCAGTCCGCGTTCGAGGAGGCCGATCGCCAGGGTCTCTTCCCCGCGCATCACGTCCTCGCTGAAGCCATCGGCGCCGGGCGTTCGAACCCCCGGCACCAGGACCAGAGGAACAGCAGCGATGTCGGGTGCTGCGACCGGGACGCTGGCGCGCGCAAGGTCCTCCGCGGAGGCCGGCGCCGTGATGTGCGGGACCTCGGCAATCCCCTGCGCGGAAGAGATCATGCCCGCGGCCGCGAGGCCGTAGCGTCCATCGGCCGGCGCGAGCGCGCGAACGAGTTCCGCGACGGCATGACGGACGTGACGCGTGTCCCCCTCACGTGCGGAATCGCGGACGCCAACCGGCAGCGATCGGGCGTCGACGATCTCGCCCTGCCGCACGAGCCACGCGCGGCTGTTCGTGGATCCGACGTCGAGAAAGATCCAGGGTTGCAGTGGCGGGGTCATGCGACAGGCGGACGAAGCGCACGGACGAACTTCGCGGCGCGTGACGCGATCTCGTCGGGATCCGTCGTGCCTCCGAGGAGCGGGCTTCCGACGCCGACCGCCCAGGCGCCCGCCGCCGCATATTCCGCGGCACGCTCGAGCGTCACGCCGCCGGTCGGCACGAGCTTCAATCCGGGCA
>DASWVN010000291.1:0-20538 GCA_036401215.1 Vicinamibacterales bacterium
TGTGAAAATACGTGTCCGTCCCGTCCAGCCAGTCGGGCCGAATGGGGCTGAATAGATCGAGTTCGAACGTGTCATCGAGCGCTTCGGCCTGGTGTTCGACCCAGGACGGGATGTGCAGCACTTCACCCTCCCTCACGGTGATTTCCTCGCCGCCGATCAGGAACTTCAAGGCCCCCTGCAGCACGTAGGTCATCTGCTCGCTCTCGTGCGAGTGCATCGGGACGAGCGCCCCCTTTTTGAGATAAATCTGCGCGAGCATCTCCCGCTCGCCCGTCACGATCTTCCTCGAGATCATCTCGGTGACTTTTTCGAGTTCGATTTCATCCCATCGGTGAAGCTTCGCAACCTGGGTCAACGAATCCTGCTTTCTGAAGGCCGGCAGAGGCGCCGGACTATAATTGAATTTTCCGGCCTTCGACTCGCTGCGTGGCTCGGGCCGGGGGAATCCGTATCTTACCGGGGGAATCTGTACGCATGAAAGCGACTGCGGTCGGCAACGGAACGACGGCGAATCTCGAGCTCGCTGCGGCTCACGGACTCACGCGCGAAGACCTGCTGCGCGCCTACCGGACGATGGTCCTGTCGCGGAAGATCGACGACAAGGAGATACAGCTCAAGAACCAGAGCCTGATTTTTTTCCAGATCAGCGGCGCCGGGCACGAGGCCGTCCTGGTGGCGGCAGGCATGCAGCTGAAACCGGCTCACGACTGGTTCTACCCGTACTACCGGGATCGCGCGCTCTGCCTCACGCTGGGCATGACGCCGCTCGAAATGCTGCTGAGCGCCGTCGGGGCCAAGGACGATCCGAACTCCGGCGGACGGCAGATGCCGTCCCACTGGGGCCACAAGGCACTGAACATCGTCTCGCAGTCGAGCCCGACCGGCACCCAATGCCTCCAGGCCATCGGGGCCGCCGAAGCCGGCGGACTGTTCGAGAAGATCACCGGGATCCCGGGGCGCGAGGACCGGTTCCGCGACGACGAGGTCGTCTACGTGTCGATCGGCGAAGGCACGTCGAGCGAAGGTGAATTCTGGGAATCGCTCAACCAGGCCTGCCTCGGCAAGCTGCCCGTCGTCTACATGATCGAAGACAACGGCTACGCCATCTCCGTGCCGGTCGAAGTGCAGACCGCCGGCGGCGACATCTCGAAGCTGGTGTCGTCATTCCCCGGGCTCTTCGTGCAGAGCATCGACGGGACCGACTTCCTGGAAAGCTATCGCGCGGCGGGCGAAGCGATCGCCTACGCCCGGGCGCGAAAGGGGCCGGCGCTCATCCATGCGAAGGTCGTTCGCCCGTACTCGCATTCGCTCTCGGACGACGAGAAGCTGTACAAGACGAAAGAAGAGCGGGAGGAGGAAGCCAGGCGGGATCCGATCAGCCGGATGGCCGCCTTCCTGACGTCGCAGGGGCTCGCCACCGAGGCGGAACTCGACGCGCTCGGCAAGGAAGTCGAGCAGGAAGTCAACGCCGCCGCCGACGCCGCGGTCAAGGCCGAAAAGCCCGCTCCCGAAACCGCGACGCTCTACGTCTATTCGCCGGACGTCGATCCGGCGTCGGATGCGTTCGCGACCGATCCGGCCCCCGAGGGTAAGCCCGACACGATGGTCGCGGCGATCAACCGCACGCTGAAGGACGAGATGGGGCGCGACCACCGGATCGTCGTGTTCGGCGAAGACGTGGCGGACGCCAGCCGCGAGGCGGCGCTCGAATCGGTCCCCGGCAAAGGGGGCGTCTTCAAGGTCACGCACGGCCTGCAGCGCGCCTACGGCGGGACCCGCGTCTTCAACTCCCCGCTGGCCGAAGCGAACATCGTCGGCCGCGCCATCGGCATGGCCACGCGCGGCATCAAGCCGGTCGTCGAGATCCAGTTCTTCGACTACATCTGGCCGGCGATGATGCAGCTTCGCGACGAGATGTCGATGCTGCGTTACCGGTCGAACAACGCGTTCTCGTGCCCCGTGGTGGTGCGGACCGCCATCGGCGGCTATCTGCGGGGAGGCGCGCCGTATCACAGTCAGTCCGGCGAGAGCATCTTTGCCCACTGCCCCGGCATCCGCGTCGTGTTCCCGTCGAACGCCCAGGACGCCGCGGGGCTTCTGAGGACGGCAATCCGGTGTGACGACCCGGTGCTCTACCTCGAGCACAAACACCTGTACCGGCAGACCTACAACAAGGGCGAGTACCCCGGTCCCGACTACATGGTCCCGTTCGGCAAGTCCGCCGTCCGTCGCGAAGGGACCGACGTGGTCGTCATCACCTACGGTGCGCTCGTCCAGCGGTCGCTCCTGGCGGCGCAGCAGGCTGAAAAGGAAGGCATCAGCGTCATGGTCATGGATCTGCGATCGATCGTTCCCTACGACTGGGACGGCATCGCGGAGGCGGTCTCGAAGACGAACCGCGTCATCATCGCCCATGAGGACCAGTTGACCTGCGGCTTCGGCGCGGAACTCGCCGCCCGGATCGCCGAGGACCTGTTCGAGCATCTCGACGCGCCCGTGAAGCGCGTCGCGGCGCTCGACACGCCGGTCGCCTACTGCCCGGACCTCGAGGAGGTCATCCTGCCGCAGTCGGCCGATGTGTTGAAGGCGATTCAGGACGTCGCCCGATACTGACGCTCGGGGCGACGCAGTCAATACTGCGGAACTGGTGTCAATGCTGAATGCTAAATGCTGAAGCGCCTCGTCATAACGCCGGCTCTTCTCGTTTCAGCATTCAGCATTCCGCATTCAGCATTGACACGCGTTCCGCTCGAGGCGCTGCGCTCCGTCGCAGCGCTGCCTGCACACGTCGCCGGACAATTCAACGACATCGCGGCCTGCCATCTTTCGCCTGATGGCGATTACCTGATCTTCGACCGCCGCGCGCATGCGGTGTTCACCGTGCCCCGTGGCGGCGAGCCGCGCAAGATCATCGAGATCGGCGTCGAGCCCGGACGCGTGCTGCGTCCGCTGGCGTTCGACTCCGCCCCGAATGGCACCTTCGTCATCGCCGATGCGCCAACCGGCGTGCAACGGATCCAGGTCTTTTTCTATCTTGGGGCGACGATCGGCGGGTTCACGCTGCCGGGCCGCAGCGTCCCCCACGTGGCGCTCGGCAACTTCGTGCTCAGCGGCCTCGGATCGATCGAGTACACGGGTGACAGGATCCTCGTCAGCCAGCCCGCGTCCGGCGCGCTCATTTCGGAGTACGGTCTCGACGGCAGGATCGTGCGGACCTTCGGCGAGCTTCGCCGGACCGGCCACGAGGCGGATCGCGATCTGCACGAGGCTCTGAACGCGGGCATTCCGCTCGTGATCCCCAACGGCGGCTACTACTTCGTCTTTCTGAGCGGTGTGCCGATGTTCAGGAAGTACGACGCGGACGGCAAACTCGTGTTCGAGCGGCACATCGAAGGCATCGAGCTCGACAAACACATCCAGACGCTGCCGAATGACTGGCCGCGCCGGAAGACGGCCGATGGCGAGTTCCCGATCGTGCCGCCGTCGGTCCGGACGGCTGCGGTCGCGCCGGACGGCTCCTTGTGGGTGTCGCTGGTGACCCCGCACACATACGTGTACGACGCGGGAGGCGACAAGACCCGCGCGGTCGAATTCCGCGGAGCCGGGGTGATGATGCCGACGAATTTCCACTTCGTGGACGATGGGCGGCTGCTGGTGGCGCCCGGCTGTTACACGTTCAGGTGGAAGGGGTAGTCCGGGGTCCGGGGTCCGCGGTGCGCGGACCGCGGTCCGCGGTCCGCGGTCCGGGAGTGCGGGGTGCGGGATCCGGGGTCCGGGGGCCGGGGTCCGTCAGCGATCGCGGGTTGCGAATGCCCACTGCGCGTCGCCGGCGAAGAACCGCGCGGCGCGAGGCAGGACGGAGTACTCCGCTCGCGTGGCCGTCATCACCTCGCCGTCCGTGTTGACGCGGGTTTCCCGGTCCAGATCGATCGTCACTGAAGCCGCCTGCAGGTAGCGCACGCGCGCATCGGTCACGTGCTCGCCGTCGGCGACCTTGCGCGCCAGCGTCACGAACTCGACGGCGCTCATCGCTTCGATCAGACACACATCCAGCAAACCGTCGTCGATGACCGCGTCCGGCGCGATCAGGCGGCCGCCACCGATCAACCGTGAATTGCAGACCGCAAACGTGTACAGGCCAAGGCCGATCCTGAGGTCTCCGGGATCGGCACGCACGGTCGCACGCACAGGCTCGTACTCGAGCAGCGCCTGCGCGCCGCCGATCAGGTAGGCCAGGCGTCCGACGATGGTCTTGAGCTGCGGTGTCACGGCGACGGAGACCTCGGCGATGTATCCGCCGCCAGACGTGTTCAGGAATACGCGTCCGTTCACGACCCCGAGATCCACTCGCAGTTCGCGGCGCTCCGCGAAGATCCTCACCGCATCGTCGATCGCGGACGGCACTCCGAGGGCCGCGGCGAAGTCGTTGCCGGTACCCAGGGGCACGATCCCGAATCGGACCCGGTCCAGTCGATCCGCCTGCCAGACGCCGTTGACCGCTTCGTTCAGCGTGCCGTCGCCACCGGCGACGAAGATCGTGTCGCAGCCGCGATCGACGGCGTGCCGGGCCGCCCCCGCCGCATCGCCATCTCCGGTCGTCTCGAACAGGTCAATCGAACCGAAGTGAGGCTCCAGCGCCAGCACCAGCGCTTCGGCCTGTGCCCCGGCCAGCTCACGACCCGAGGATGGATTGACGATGAGGAGGGGGGCGCTCATACGAGCTTGCCGATGGGACCGAGATCGAGATTCAGGTCTTCGGGTTCGAGGCCGAACTGCGCGCCGATCTCGCGGATCGCCTCCTCGAGCTTCATCAAGGCCTGCCCGATGGCCTCGGTTTCCTCGTCGGTCAGCGTCTGCTGCTCCATGCGCCGGATCGCCTGGCGTTCGAGCAACTGACGAATCGCCTCGACCAGCGTGAGCACCAGTTTCGCGACCGATTTCCGGACGTCGTCGGGATTCGCGTTCCAGCGCGGCGGGGCCGCCGCGGCACGCAGCCGCTCGAGCTCGGCGCGAAGCGATTCCACCTCGCGGACCTCGACCGGCACCGGTCGTTCCCGTTTCGGAGTTCTACGGGTCGGCTTCTTTCGCGGCATCACCAGAGCGGCGGCGTGAACGCGAACGGCGGCCAGGGACCTGAGATGACCAGATCTGCGGACGTTTCCTTCATCACATCTCGATACGCCGCCACATCCTGCTGAGAGACCAGGTGGTAGACGGTCGCCAGTAATCCTCCATGGCCGGCCTCGATCCGTTCGCGGGCGACGAGCGGACGAAGGGTGCCGAGCACGTCCTGTGCCGTCCGGGGCAGCGTCGGTGCGAGCGCCTGTCTACGCGATTCCAGGTACGCGCGTCCTGACGTTGCCGCGTGTGCCGTTCGTGCCGCCGGGCCAGGTGCGCCGAGGATCCGGATCGTCATCTGGACGCGGTCGCGGACGTCGTCCAACGCCCGGCGCAGCTCGAGCTCGCGGCTGCGGACCCAATCGGCAAGTTCGCGCTCATCGATCAGGGCACCGAAGCGCACCGGGAGCGTCGCGCGAGAGCGCCGCGCAATCTCGATGACCGCCTCGTGCTGCGCGCGCAGCACGTCATCGGTCATGTGCGGCACCGCATTCCGGCGCTCACCGACCGCGAAGATCGCCCCCAGCGTGGTGGTCCGGAGCGTACGGCGCGCCCACTTCCAGGTGCCGAGATCGGTATCGGTGAAGGCGAGCACGTAAATGGCCACCGGATCAGGCGCGCTCGCGCGGAAGGAGCCGGTCTGCCGCGCACAGCAACGCCGACAGCCGCACGTAAACCAGGTCCACGTCTGCCAGGGCCAGCACGAGGTCCGCGTTGAGCACCACGCCCTGGTTCAGGAGGCTGTCGAGCACATCGACGAGCGACTTCTCTCCATCATCGATGATCTGCGCGGCGGCGCGTTTTGGTGGAGGACGTCGCCGGACCGTGCGCGGGGGGCCCGGTTTCGTGACACGGGCGCGGGCGGAGGCCGCCGGGCGCGGCTTTGACGTAGCCGGTCGCTTCGGCGGCTTCCCCGCCGGGACCGTGCTCGGAAGGCGCTTCGGTCGCCGCTTCATCGCGCACGCGATCCCGTCTCGACGAAGTTGTACGCCGGCCACGGACCCGAGAGGGTCAGTTCGGCTCCGGCCTTCGCGCAACGTGCGGCTTCGCGTTTCGCCGCCGCTTTGAACCTGGCCCTTCTCTCCGCCGGAACGAGGAAGGCGGCATC
This sequence comes from Vicinamibacterales bacterium, assembly GCA_036401215.1. Lineage (GTDB taxonomy): Bacteria > Acidobacteriota > Vicinamibacteria > Vicinamibacterales > 2-12-FULL-66-21 > JACDCA01. The sequence goes on from DASWVN010000291.1 coordinate 6,227, forward strand.
GAGCAGCGGCGGCGTCGACGCGGAGACGGGCGTGTCGTTGCGGCGGTGCGCCTCGCGCGAGAGCGCGGCGAGGCGTTCGAACGCATCGAGCGCTGACTCGGCAGCCGCCACGCGGGCGGCACGGGTGTCGTCCCGCGCCTGCTTCTTCGCGGCGAGAAACGCCGCACCCGAAACGCTGCCGCTCCGGGTGGTTCGGCCGGGCAGGCGACTGGCAGCATCGGGTGCCGACCTCAGGATCCGAATCCCCCATTCCTCGGCGCCGGCAATCCTGCGCGCGGCCGCATCGATGGCCGTTCGGCGTCCCGAGATCTCCTTGACCGCACGCTCACGGCTCGAAAACATCGTGAACAGCTTCATTGGGATCACCGCGAGCCCCGACTGCCGCGCAAAGTGCTCCACGACGGCTTCGTGGGCGAGCGCGACGCTGCCCACCCAATCGAGATCCTGCAGACGAGCGTCGAGCGATCCGCTCCCGTAGGTCTCGAGCGGCACTTCGCACAGCACCAGCCTGATCCCTCCACCAACGTCCACGAGTTCGGGGGCCGTGGCGTCGGGCAGACCCGCCGGCACCCGCAGAATCGACGGCTGCTTCCGCGACTTCACGATGCAGTAAACGTTGATCCCCGTCACCGATCCTGATGATATCCCGGCGTGCTGCGCCAACACTGTCCCCACACCCGCAGCGAGGCGGGACCGGCCGGCGGCGGCACGTGCGCCGGCGTCAATACGATCCGCCTCGGCGAAATGGCACGCGCCAGTGATCGAACTTCCCGGTGTTCCGCACTGCGCCTCGCGGCACAGGGGCGACAGTCACCACGTCCAACGGCGTTGACGATCACGGCTGGCGCATGAACGTCCAGCCTTTTCAGTTGATTCAGGAGCCGTACGGTCTCGAGGCGAGGGAGCTGCGCGGCTCTTGTCACCGCGATGAACAGGCTCCGCTCCGGGTCGGTCAGCAACTCACGCAACCGGCGGACGCCGCGAGCCACGGTCAGCAGGACTTCACCGAAATCCGCGATCTTCGCCACACCCTGGTATTTCAGCAGGACCGCCATCAACGCGCGCGCCCAATCCTGCACGATGCCGGGCATTTCCAGCAGCCGCAGCAGGTGCCCTGTGGGCGCGGTGTCCATCACGACCAGGTCCCACGGCGGCGACCCGGACGCGATCGCATCGGTGATCTCCATGATCGACACCAGTTCGTCGAGCCCGGGTGGCGCCAGCTCGATGAGGCTGCGCATCACGGCCCGATCGTGCGCTGCATCGAAACCTCCCGTGGAGACACGATCGAACGCTCGATCGATCGCTCTCAGGTAGCGCTCGCGGATCCCGTCCAGGACGATGGCGGGATCGATCTCGCGGACCGCGAGGTTCGGCGGGCCGCCTTCGAAACCCGCCGGCTCGTTCGAAACGTCGCGTGCGAGCACGTCGCCGAGCGAGTGGGCTGGATCGGTGGAGATCAGCAGCACCCGTCCGGGCCGCGATCGCGCCACGGCCAGCGCCGTCGCGGCGGCGCACGTCGATTTCCCGACGCCTCCCTTGCCACCGAAAATGAGCAGCCGCACTGTCGGCGGCACGAGATCGTCGGCGCGAACCGCGGGCCCGTCGAGTGTGGCGCGCCAGGAGCGGGCGCGCACGGCGGTATTGGATGGCGGACGCGCGTGCAGTTCCGAGCCGATCCTGCGAAGGGCCGTCACGCCTGTGGGCTCCACGGCCCGATCCGCAACCTCCAGGACGGTCGCGACCTTCGGCAGCTTCCGAATCGCTCGGCGTTCGTATCCACGGCGCGCGTCACAGTGGCCGCACGCCGAAGGCGGCGCAGGCGTCAGCCTGTTCACGATGATCGCCTCCACCACGATCCCGCTTCGTTGCAGCGCCTCCACCGCATCGGCCGTTTCTTCGATGACCACCGGCTCCGCCAGCGTCACCCATGAAACCGCCGTCCGAGCCGGATCGCGCAGCAGGGCTGCGAGGTCCCGCGCGGTCTGATCCATGCCCGCGATCAACGTGTCCTCGGCGCCGGGACGCCAGGCGCCGCGAAGAGCCGACTCCATGATCCGGCGCTTCTCGCGCATCAGTTCGAACACGGCCGCGACGCCGCGGAGGGTTTCCGGCATCTCGAGCATCCGCAGCGTGTGGCCGGTCGGCGCGGTATCGAGCACGATGAGGTCGTAGCGGTCCGCGTTCGCGAGCCGCGCGAGTTCGAGCAGCGCGGCGACTTCGTCGATGCCCGGCAGCGAGAGCCCGAGCAGTTTTTCGACATCCTCCTCGTCGAGCCAGGTCCCCTGGACGGCGACGGCTTCGAGGATGTCACGGCGTTCGTCGAGCCACCGCGGAAAGGCGCGCCGGGCGTCGATCTCCAGGGCGAAGAGATTCCCACCGCCGGGGATCCGCTTCGGTGTCGTGGTCAGCCGGGTCCTGAAGACGTCGCCAAGCGAGGGCGCTGGGTCGGTCGAGGCGACGAGCACCCGCGCCCCGCGCGACGCGCCGGCGGCCGCAATCGCCGCCGCACACGTCGTCTTGCCGACGCCGCCCTTCCCACCAACCAGGTGGAGGCGCGAGCCGGGCGCGTCAGCTCCGGTCCTGTTCGTGGCCGCCTTCAAGAGAGGCTTCGATGCCGGTGATCGTGTAGTCCCGCGGCGACAGCGCGGCAGGGCCGCTGCCCTGACGGCTCTCGCGGATGTCGCGCAGGCGGGCGAGGATGTCGGACTCGATCTCCGCGAACTCCTGCTCGGTGATCTCGCCGAGTTCGAGACGCATCTGGGCCGCAAGCAGCTGCTCGCGCAGCGCGGAGTCGTCGTTCAACTCGGTGTCGACGGCGGCCGCCACCTTGTCGAGCACGAACCGGATCCCGCCGATCAGGAGGGTGTCTATCAGGATCATGTCTGCGCCCAAGGCCCAACTACCAAAACCCAATTACCAAGGGGCCAAATTGCCAAGTCCCAACTCGGACTTGGGATTTGGGAGTTGGGAGTTGGGAGTTGGGAGTTTTCTTCAGTGAGCCCTTTCCAGCTTCAGCCGGATGTTCACGAAGTTGTACGGCGGCCATGGGCCGGTGTACTTGAACGTCAGCTTGTTGTCGTAGCGCGAACCGATTTCCTTGACCCGGTCGTCGAACGCATCTTCCGTCGACCGCGCCACCAGGAATGCGGCGTTCATGATCATCCGGTCGCCGATCGGCTTGTTCGAGCGCGACGCCACCGAAACGTCTCGCAGCGCCTCGAAGATGTCGGCGACGTATCGCTCCGACCGGGCCTGGAGCGCGGCGTCGATCAGGCGGCCGTATTGCATGCGCGCGAAGTAGGTCGATCCCTTCTGCGAGGAGATCTCCCCTTTCAACCGGCGGATATCTTCGTCGTCTTCTTCGATCTCCCGGATGATCTGGTCGCGGTCCCAGAGCACCTTCAGACCGAACTCGAACTTGTCCTCCATCTTGTTGAGGACGTCGTTGAACGCCTCGTAGGCCGATCGAAGCAGCTCGATGATGTCGTCGTCGGTCTTGAACACCGTGCCGAACGACATCGGGATGACGGTGTGATGCTGCATGACCGTCTCGTTGACCCGCTGGTGGGCGAGGACGTTCTCGCGCGTCGGGTCCTGGACGACCAGCGAGGTGTTGGAGACGACCGCCGCGAGATTGCGATAGTTGACCGTCTGCACGTGCGCCGGTTCGCTGCCGATCCCGAGCGCGCCGAACGCGAGCGGCGCTTCCGATTTGATGATGCAGTAGACGTAGCGTCCTTCGTCCTGCGCCGGTGTCGTCTCGATCGCGGGTTTGCGCGGCGCGGCCGGCATCCTGGCCCGTTCGAGCTTGCCGCGGGGTCCGGATCCGGACGTCATCGTCCGCGATCCCCGTTCACGCGGAGCTACCGGACGTCGCGTGGATTTCGCCTGAGCTTTCACTTTTCTCTGCGTCTTTGGCATGCGTGTGCGTGGTAATCCTATTGCGCCGAGCCCTTCCGCCCGGATCGCGACATCCGTTTCCCTGCTCCGGCCGACTCGCGGGTGCTCAGCATCCGTTTGATCTCGGCCACCAGCGCGTCGGGGAGACAGGGCTTGGTCACGAACGAGTCGCACCCGGCCTGCCGTGCCCCTTCCGCGTGTCCGGCGAGCGCGTGTCCGGTCAGCGCGACGATCGGGATATGGCGCGTCTTGTCCGAGAGCTTCAGCCGGCGCGTCGCTTCCCATCCGTCCATCTTCGGCAGCGCCAGATCCATGAGGATGATGTCCGGCATCAGCTCGTTGGCCTGCTCGATGGCCTCGAGGCCGTTGGTCGCCTCGGCGACGCGATATCCGGAGAACTGCAGGTAGGCCGCATACATCTCGCGGGCATCCTGATAGTCCTCGACGACGAGCACCAGGGGTCCATTCTTCATCTCGTTCATTTGCGTCGGGCCCTGACCGGGAGGCTGAGCGTAAACGTCGACCCTCTGCCCACCTCGCTGTTCAGCACAATCGTACCGCCAAGCATCTGCGCCAGCCGCCGGCAGATCGACAGCCCCAGTCCCGTTCCGCCATATCCGCGCGCGGGAGAGCTGTCCAGCTGCCGGAAGTCCTCGAACACTTTGATCTGGTCCTCGGGTGCGATCCCGACACCCGTGTCGGCCACGGAGATGTCCACCGCCTTGTCGCGGGCGTTCGGCGTGACCACAATCGTCACCTTGCCTTCGGGGGTGAACTTGAGCGCGTTGCTCAGGAGATTGAGCACGACCTGCTTCACCTTCGAGCGGTCGCTGCGCAGCTTCAGGGCCTTGACCCGGATCCGGCGGTGGACCGTCAGATTCGAGCGCCGGATGATCGGCTCCAGCTCCGCCATCACTTCGTCGACCAGTTCCGTGATCGCGAAGGTCGTGATATTGAGCGGCATCCGCCCCGCCTCGATCCGCGTGATGTCGAGGATGTCGTTGATCAGCGCGAGCAGATGGCGCGAGTTCGAATCGATCCTTGTGAGGCTCTTGCGCTGCGCTTCGGTCACCGCGCCGGTCACGCCGTGCAGCAGCATGTGCGTGTAGCCGAGGATCGCGTTCAAGGGCGTGCGGAACTCGTGCGACATGTTCGCCAGGAACTGCGACTTGAGCGCGGACGCCTGTTCGAGCGCGATGTGCTGCCGCCGCAGCAGCTCGTTCTGCTGCGCCAGTTCCGCCGTCGCTTCCTGCACCTTGCGTTCCAGCTCTGCCGATGCCTCTTTCAGCTGCTCGTACAGCTTCGTCTTCTCCAGCGTCTCGGTCAGGTCGTGAAGGATCGTGACGACCCAGATCAACTCTCCCTGTTCGGAGAGGATCTGCCCCGCCAGCCCCTCTACCGGAGCCGCCCGTCCGGTGACCGGATCCATCAGCTGGAGTTCGCCGCGATACCGCGACTCGCCGCTGCGCGTGAGCACGTTCGAGACGAACGACGTCAGGTGAGCGCCGTTGGCGCGGACCCGCCGCTGCGCCAGTTCGCCGGCCATGGGCGGCGTCGTGAACATGCGTTCGGCCGGCACGTTCATCAGCACGATGTCCCCTTCGGGATCGGTCACGATGATCGGGTCGGCGACCGAGTCGATGATCAGCTCCAGCCGGTGGCGCTCGTCGCGCACCTCCGCCTGCGCCAGGCGCAGCGTGCGGTAGCTTTCTTCGATCTCTTCCTTCGCGCGGGCGAGGTCGGTGACGTTGCGCAGGATCGAGACGACGAAGGTCCCCTGCCGTTCGTCCTTCGCCCGCGAGCTGAGAAGCTCGAACAGCAGGTCGGAGCCTTCGAGCGGATCGACGAGGAGCAGCTCGCGACGAGCGAGTTCGACATGCGCCATGGCGCTCGTGGAGAGCGCCGCGGAAAAGAGCATGTTGTTCAAGCTGACCGCCCGGCGCCAGCCTTCGCTGGCGTCTTCGGGAGCCGCGAACAGCTTCTCCGCATGCATGTTCGCGATGATCAGCTTGCCTTCCGTGTCGGTGAGAAGGATGGGATCGGTGACGGCGTTGATGATGCTGTAGAGCAGCATCCGCTCCTGGCCGAAGCGGGCCTCGGCCAGGTTTGCGCGCGACAGCAGACGAGAGACCTGCCGTGCCAGCATCCGCGCGAGCCACACCACTTCGGGATGCAGCTGCGGGCTTGACGCTCCGACGAGCAGCAGCCCTTGTGACACGTGGTCGTCGTCGGTCCTCAGCGGAATCGCGTGAAAAGCCCCGTCAACGGGAGATCGGAAGGCCGGCCGGTCGAAGTAGGTGGGCTCGGGGCTCGCCAACGCCATGACGAGCGGATGCCCGTCGTCGGAACGGCTCAACGAGAATTCCGCGATGGCGGACGTCGACACACCGTGCTCGGCAATCAACAGCAACTGCCCCGACCTGCCGTCGGCGACCGCCACGACCGCCTGGCTGACCGTGCCGTGCGCGGCCAGCCAGTCCACGGCGCGGCGTGCTGACACCTGGAGATCGGTGCTCGTCAGCAGGAACTCGGCGAGCGCCAGCCTGGCATCCAGGTCGATCACCGGGAGCGGCACGGCAGGCGCGAACGACGGGCGCACTTGTTACCCTTCAGTAGTTCTCCGCCGCGAGGCTGCGCGCGTGCCCTTTGTCGCGGCCAGCTCCGCGCGCAGCGCGGCGTTTTCGGCGATGACGTTCTGGTGAGCAGTCAGTTCGGCCTGCTGCGGGCGCGACACCGGTGCGACCTGGCCGACCGCTTCCGAGTACTTCAAATACGTGTCGATCGAGGCAACGACGACGCGAGCTTCGACGGTGATCAGGTCGATGCCGACAAGCGATACGCGGACCCACGCGTCAATGACGATCCCCTTGTCCAGAACGCGATCAAGAACGTCGATGAGACTGGTGCCGCCTGCTGCTCGCTCAACTGCCATTCTCTGCTCCTGCCTGTCGGGGCCTGGCCCGGCCCGGCTAGCGCCGCCGTGAAGCGCGGGTGGTGGTCAGCTCTGCTACGCGCTGCTCGAGCTGTCGAATCTGTTCACGCAGCTCATCATGCTCGGCCAGCGCCTCGCGTCGGGCGCCCGGCGAAAGCTCGCGATCGTACCGCCACCAGTCCAACCCGATCTCCTGGGCCTTGTCCAGCGAACAGATGAGCAGGCGGATTCGGATGGTGAGGAGCTCGACCTCAGCCAGTGACACCTTGATATCACCCGCAATGACCAACCCCTTGTCGAGCACCCGGTCGAGCACGTCGACGAGTCCGGTCGCGCGATGATGTGAAGGTGGAAGGTCGAGAGCCATGTGGCAAGCGACTATAGCGTAAGCCTTTAGGGCAGGCAACACGACCGCCTGCCGCAGAACTGACGAGCTTGCAGCTCTCACGCACTCGCCGACCTTACCTCTTCAGTGGTTCGGCCCGACGAGATTGGCAGTACCCAACCCTTTCAGTAACGGTCAAGGCTCGACCATGCAATCGACACGCCGACCCATCTACGGCGTCCACGTCGAATGCTGAACACCGGGTCGATCGATCCGTTCATAGGTGTGTGCCCCGAAGGCATCGCGCTGGGCCTGCGTGAGGTTCTGGGGCAGACGAGGGGACCGGTACGCATCGAAGTAAGACAGCGCCGCAGCGTGGCACGGCATCGGGATCCCGGCCATGGTCGCCTCCTGGAGCGCGCGACGCCACCCGTCCTGGGCGCGCATCGTCGCGGCGGCCACGTCGCGAGCGACGAGAAGGTTCATCAACCGGGGATCCGCGAGAAACGCCTCGCGCGCCGTTTCGAGCAATCGTGCGCGGATGATGCAGCCTCCCGTCCAGATCCGGCAGATCTCGCCGAGATCGATGTTCCAGCCGAACTCTCGCGACGCCGCGGCGATGAGTGCGAACCCTTGCGCATACGTGCACACGCGTGCGGCGAACAGCGCGTCGTGCAGATCGGCGAGCACGTCGTCGCGACGCTGGTTGCCGGGCGGCGCATCATCGACCGCCGGCCCGCGAAGAATTGCGCCTGCCTGCACGCGTTCGTCCTTCAGGCTCGAGAGCACGCGGGCATCGGTGGCCGCCGCAATCACCGGAACGGCGATCCCAAGCTCGAGCGCCGTCTGCACCGTCCAGCGGCCGGTTCCCTTCTGCCCGGCCTTGTCGAGCACCAGGTCGACGAGCGGTGTTCCGGTGTCCGGGTCCGTGGTGCGACAGACATCCGCGCTCAGCTCGATGAGGAAAGACTGCAGCGGACCTTCGTTCCACCGGGCCCAGACGTCCGCGGTTTCCGCGGCTGTCATGTGCAGCCGGCGGCGCATGACGTCCCACGCTTCGGCAATGAGCTGCATGTCGCCGTACTCGATGCCGTTGTGGACCATCTTGACGAAGTGGCCGGCGCCGTCCGCTCCCACGTGCGTGACGCAGGCGCCGAATGCCGTCCGCGCCGCGATCGCTTCGAGGACGTCTCGAAGCGCCGACCACGCTTCGGGCGAGCCCCCGGGCATCAGCGAGGGCCCGTTCCGGGCTCCTTCCTCACCCCCCGACACGCCGCAACCGACGAAGTGGATGCCGTCGGCACGAAGTGCGGCCTCTCGACGACGGGTATCGAGGTACCACGAGTTGCCGCCGTCCACGAGCACATCGCCTGGCGTCAGCAATGGACGAAAGCGATCGATCATTTCGTCCACGGGCTTCCCCGCGGGGATCATCATCATGATCCGCCTCGGCCGGCGCAGCGCAGTGACGAACTCTTCCAGAGAACGCGTTCCGGTGAACTGCTGCCCGGCGTGCGCGGTCATGAAGCGAGCCGTCCAGTCCTGCTCACGGTTCCAGACCGCAACACTGAAGCCGCGCGACTCGATATTGAGGGCGAGGTTGCGCCCCATCGTCCCCAGGCCGACGATCCCGACATCCGCTCCGCTCATATCCGCTCCGCTTCACGCACCGCATCCTCGTAGGCGCGATCACGAGATCGCACGCGCAGTTCCTCGCTCAGAAGCGCCGCCAGGCGCTGATCCCCGAGAGGAACGATCCGTGTCTCCGTCCGCCCGTCGAGCCTGACCATCGTCTGTAGACACCGTCGATTCGCAGCGAGCCGGACCTCGAGCGCGCCCTCCGGCCCCTCGAGCGTGACGGCGTCCAGTGAAGCCGTTCCGGGCCGCTGCGTGACCTGGATGCGGTCTCCTCCGGGTAGCCGCGACCGGAACCAGCCCGCCATCAAGCGGGCGTCGTACGGATCGCCGGCCACCGTCTCGACCCGCGTCCATCCACCCGGAGACGACGCGATCTCCGGCATGTCGAAGAACTGCGCGAACAGGTCCCTCCACCGCGTGAGCCGCGCCCATCGCAGTTCGCTGACGGACGTCAGCCGCGACGCTTCAGGCACATACGGCCAGCATGGCGAGGGATCCTCGACGTCGATGAGCAGCCGGTCTACGAGCGCAGCGACCTCCGGCAACATACCGGGATCACCAGCACGCCACCATGCCGCGGTCGGCAGGCTCGACAACCGCGCGTACGCGATCGCATTGTTCAAGTAACGCGGAAGCAGGTCCTCGATGATGATGGCCCCGCCCTCCTCGCGCGGCGCCGCATCAGGACGATCGCCAAGCGAGATGAGGACGGTTCGAACCGCCGACAATGACAGCTGAGACAGAGTGTCGATCGTCACGCCGCTCGTACCGGCCGAAACGATCGCCACGAGCGTTCCAGCGAAGGCCTTACTGCCGTCCGTAGTGCCCACTGGGCGGTCCGCGGTGGGGATGTGTTCGGTCACAGGGTCCTCCAGCGATGGCCGGTGGCGCCGATCAGCGCGTCCGCCTCCGGCGGGCCCCATTCGCCGGCCTCGTAGATCGGCACCTCACGTGCCGCATCCTCACGCCAGGCCTCGTGAATGGGCGTGATCAACGACCACGCGGCTTCGACGAAGTCGTGACGCGCATACAGGGTCGAGTCCCCGGTGAGCGCGTCCAGCAACAGCGTCTCATAGGCTTCGGGTACGCCGCCGCTGAATGCCTCGCCGTAGCGGAAGTTCATCATCACCGGCGTGAGCTGCATCCGCATGCCGGGGAGCTTGGCTTCGAACCGCAGCGAGATCCCCTCGTCCGGCTGCACGTTGATCACCAGCAGATTCGGTGCAACCCGAGACGCTCCGACACGTTTGAAGATCTCGAGCGGTGGACGATGGAATTGGATCGCGATCTCGGTCACGCGCTTCGGAAGCCGCTTGCCGGTGCGCACGTAGAAAGGCACGCCGGCCCAGCGCCAGCTGTCGAGGTACAGCCGCAGCGCGACGAACGTGTCGGTCGTCGAGGCGGGATCCACCTTCGGCTCGCTGCGATAGCCGGGCACCTCGCGTCCTTCGACCCACCCGGATCCGTACTGCGCGCGCACGACGCTCGAGCGGCAATCGCCGCCGCCCACCGGCTGGACCGAGAGCAGCGTGTCCATTTTGCGGTCGCGGACGCTGTCGGCGCGGAACGTGACCGGCGGCTCCATGGCGATCAGGGTAAGGAGCTGCAGGAGGTGGTTCTGCACCATGTCGCGCAACGCCCCGGCGCGGTCGTAGTACCCGCCGCGTCCCTCGACGCCGACGGTCTCGGCCGCCGTGATCTGCACGTGATCGATGTAGCGCCGGTTCCAGATCGGTTCGAACATCCCGTTGGCGAAGCGGAAGACCATCAGGTTCTGGACGGTCTCCTTCCCGAGATAGTGATCGATCCTGTAGATCTGGCGCTCCTCGAACGTTTCGTGCAGCAGCGCGTTCAACTGGCGCGCGCTCTCGAGATCCGATCCAAACGGTTTCTCGACGATCACGCGCCGCCACGCGGCATCGTTGTTTTCGCGCGAGAGCCCCGCGTCCCCGAGGTGGCGGACGACCGACGGCGCCAGGCCGGGCGGAATCGCAAGGTAGAAGAGGACGCCGCTGTTCGGCGCCACCTCCTCGAGGACGGCTGCGAGGCGCGTATAAAGTCCCGCGTCCTCGAGGTCGCCCGCCAGGTAACGCATGTGCGCCGCCAGCGACTCGACGACGTCATGTTCGGCGGAGTCGCGGGCGAACTCCTTCACGCTGCCACGGAACTCCTCCCGAAACGCCTCGTCGTCCATCGGCCCCCGCGCGATACCGATGACAGTGAAACGAGGCGGGAGCCGGTGCGCCATCGAGAGGTGCAGGACTGCGGGCAGGAGCTTGCGCCGGCTCAGATCACCGGAGGCACCGAAGATGACGAGGACGGACGGTCCGGGTGCGGGCTCGATCCGCAGCCCGTCGCGGAGTGGGTTGGCGGTCACTGTTCAATAGTAGTTCGGGGTGCGTCGGGGTGCGTCGGGGTGCATCGGGGTGCGTCAAGGTGCATCGGGGTGCGTCAAGGTGCGTCGGGCTGCTTCAGGGTGCGTCAGGAGCCTGCCTCGCCGTAGCGCGAAGCGCGAAGGCGGGTCGGGGTGCATCGGGGTGCGTCAAGGTGCTGGGAACTACTTGCGCGCGGCGAGGTATCTTGCGATGACGTCCAGCTCGACGTCGGTCAGGCGCTTTCTGAACGATGGCATCTCGGCGTCGGGATCCACGCTCTCGGGGTCTGCGATGAGCCGTTTCAGGTAGTTGGCGTCGTGTTTCGCGCCGATGCGTGAGAGGTCCGGACCGTCGGTGCCGCCTTCGCCGTCGATGACGTGGCAGCCCACGCAGTAGCGCGCGTAGGCAAGGGCCACCGTCTCGACCTCTTTCGGCGTTCCAGGGTAGGCACTGCGCGAGAGTCTCTGGACGTAGGCGACGAGCGCGGCCGTCTCGCGTTCATCGGGAGCGTTCGACGGATCGCGCAGCCCCGGCGCGATCATCTCGGGATCCTGGACATGCCCCGCGATCCACTCGGGTCCGCGGCTCGCGCTGAGCGATTCGAGCGGATCGGCGATCCCCTCGCTCGAATGACACTTCGCGCAGCCGGCGGACTGCGCGAGCACGCGGCCGCCGATTTCGCGTAGGCTCCACACCTCGGCGGAGCGGTTCTGCGGACGATCGCGCCATCCGAGCGTGGTGAGGCACGCCGTGCCGAACAGCCCCAACGCGAACGCGAGCATCACCGCCGGACGCCGTCGCGGGTCGCGCGAACTCCCGCGATCCAGCCACGGCAACAGGATCAGGATGGCGGCGACGAGACCGGGGAGGACGATCGCCCCGACGATCTCGAGCCGTCCGGGGAAATACTTCAGGAGCTGAAACAGGCCAAGGAAGTACCACTCGGGCCGCGGCACGTAACTGGAATCGCTCGGGTCGGCCGGCCCCTCGAGTGGCGGCGCGCCTCCCCAGGCGAACGCCGTGAGAGCCACGAGCACGACCGCCACCATCGTCGTGTCACGCGCGGCCTGGAACGGATAGAACGTCGACGGCTCGCCAGTGTGCGCGCGCACAGGACCCGAGATCCCGTGCCGCCGCATGAGCACGAGATGCAGAACCACGAACCCGGCGATCGCAGCCGGCAGAAAGATCACGTGGACCGCATACCACCGCGTGAGCGTCAGGGCTCCGATCGACGCTCCTCCCTGCATGAGCGCCGCGATGACGTCTCCGCCAACCGGCGCGAGGCGCGCGATGTTGATCGTCACGACCGTTGCCCAATACGCACGCTGGTCCCAGGGCAGCAGGTAGCCCGTCAAGGAGAACGCCAGGATGAGACCGAGCAGCAGGAGGCCTGACCACCACGTCGCCTCGCGAGGCGCCTTGTAGGAGCCGAAGACGACGACGCGAACCAGGTGGAGGACCGCGAACACCACGAGAAAGCTGGCGCCGTAGTGATGCAGGCCGCGGACGATCCGGCCCGGCGCGGTGCTGATGATAAAGCGGATGCTGTCGTAGGCGTGGTCCGGCGTTGGCGCGTAATAGAGCGTGAGGAACGCGCCGGTCAGCAACTGGACGCCGATGAGCGCCAGCAGCACGCTGCCGAGGGTGAAGAGCCATCCCGTGCCGGGCGGGATCCTCTCCTCGAGGAGCACGTGCCGGGCCGTACGGAAGCCCGTGCGCGAGTGCAGCCAGTCGAACACTCGCGTCACAGGCGCACCAGCACCTCGATGCCGCTCTCGTCGAGGCGCGTGTCGACGCGGTTCAGGGGAGCAGGAGGCGGCCCTTCGAGGACGCGGCCCTCCGCGTCGAACACGCCGCCGTGGCAGGGGCAGCGAAACGTGGTCGACTCAGCGTCCCACCGCACGCGGCAACCCAGGTGCGTGCAGGTTGCCGACAGCGCGCGGACGGTGGTGTCGCCGTCCCACACGAGAAACACCGTCTCGCGGGCCCGCTCCCGGTACCAGCCGTCCTGCCGCGACCGCACCAGCACACGCGGGACCGGCACGTTGGGCGTCAATTCGAAGAGATTGCCGGCGCGCAGCCATCGTCGATCCGGGTGCGCCGGCCGGCGCAGCGCGAACGCGCCAAGGAGTGCGGTGAGGCCGCCGCCAATCAGCGCGACCACCGAGTTGACGAACAGCACGAGCGCGCGGCGCCGATGCATCGCGAAACCCTTCTGCGAACCCGGGGCCACCCGCCGCGCACGCAAAACGGCGGCCTGTCCATCAGTCGGCCGCCGTTGCGTCAGGTCGGGTTTGCGGGATTCGTAAGTGTTTTCGGATGTTACCTCTTCTGGCGCTGCGTTTCGAGGTAGGCGCGGGCCTTGGGGGTCCCGAGCAGGCGAAGCCGCGTCAGCACCTCGGCCCGGATCGCCTGATCGCGCTCCTGCTGCGCGATGCGGATCAAGGCCTCTTCCGCGCGCGCATTGAACAGGCCTTCGATGATCGGCTTCTTCAACTCGACCCGTGCGCGGGAGTAGAAGCGTTCGAGCTGTTCACGGCCGCCGGCCTGACCCAGGTGGATGATCGCGCTCTCCTGGAGCTTGCGATCCTTCTCCGTCTCGGCGATCCGCATCAACGCCGTCGTGGCCGAGCGCTCGCCGAGTGAGTTGACGATCTGGTACTTCACGCGCGGGTTGCCGAGCGTGTAGACCTGCAACAGCGCCTCGGACGCCTGTTCCCCGCCGAACCGGCCCAGTTCGCGGACGGCGGCGATCTGCACCAGTTCGCTCCCGTGCCTGGCGACTTCGAGGACCGTGGACTGGGCTTCCGGACGGCCTGACTGCGCCAGCACGAACAGCGCCCGCCGCGCCTCGTTCGCATCGTGGCTCTCGAGCGCGATCTCCTTCAGGATCGGGATCACTTTCGGCGCGTCGGTCTGGATCAGGCTGCCGAGAGCCTGGATCCGGAGGCTGGTGTCGGGCTTCCAGCCTTCCGGGATCCACATCGGCGACAGCGCCGGAAGGGGTGTCGCCTGCGGCGGCTTCGGCGGGATGATCGCCCGGGGCGCGGCGACAGCCGGTGGGGGCGCTGGCGTTCCAGCCGGCGTTGGCAGCGCAGCCGGCGCCGGCGGCGCACCTGGCGCTGGCGGCGCGACC
>DASWVN010000292.1:0-25736 GCA_036401215.1 Vicinamibacterales bacterium
CGAACTATGAACTGCGAACTGTCTGAGTTCATAGTTCGGAGTTCATAGTTCGGAGTTTTACCGCGGTTTCTGGACCGAATAGCGGGCCGTCTTGCCCGATTTGTCGAACGTGAGCACTTCGTAGGGCTGCGGTGTGACGCCCGAGACTTCCATCCCCGGCGAGCCGAGCGGCATCCCCGGGACGGCAATCCCCACCACTCCCGGTTTCTCCTTCAACAGACGCTTCACTTCGCTCGCAGGCACGTGGCCTTCGATCGTGAATCCCTCCACCCGTGCCGTGTGGCACGACTGTGCCGACGCCGGCACGCCGTAGCGCGCCTTGATCTTCTGAAGGTCGGCCTCGCCGAGATCGGTGACGTGTACCGTGAAGCCGGCGTCGCGCATGTGGTCCACCCATTTCGCGCAGCAGCCGCACGTCGGTGACTTGAAGACGTCGACTGACGGAGCAGCGGTTTTCTGCGCCTGGGCGTGGATCGCAACGGCGGCGGTGGCGACGAAGAGCGTGAGGGCGAGGAAGAGTTTTCGAGTCACCCTGATATTGTACCTGTGGGAGCGCGGTGGGCGGGCCGGGGCGTGCCACGTGCGACGTGCGGCGTGCGACGTGCGGCGTGCGACGTGCGACGTGCGGGTGCGACGTGCGGGGTGCGGCGTGCGGTGCTACGTGCGGACCCCGGACCCCGGACAACGACACGATGTACCCAGTTCTCTTCCGAATCGGCGACTTCGAAATCACCAGCTTCGGCGCGCTCGTCGCGCTCGGCGCGCTCGTGGGCCTCTGGCTCTTCCGCCGCGAGTTGCGTCTCGCCGGCTTTCCCGAAAGCGCCAGCGATGCCGGACTCGCCGGCGTGTTCGGCGGCGTGGCTGGCGCCAAGCTGCTGTGGGTCAGCGAGCATCTCGGCGAAGGACCGTTCTTCGATCTGCTCTTCAGCCGCGGCGGGATGAGCTGGTTCGGCGGGTTCGCCGGCGGACTGCTCGCGGGGATCGTTGTGATGTGGATGCGGCGTCTCCCGGTCGTCGCCGTGCTGTCGGCGGCGACGCCCGGGCTCGCGATCGGTCACGCGATCGGGCGCGTCGGCTGCCTGCTGGTCGGCGACGATTACGGCCGGCCGACGGATCTGCCCTGGGGGATCGCCTTCCCGGAAGGACTGCCGCCGACCGACGTGCCCGTTCATCCGACGATGATGTACGAGGCGATCGCGCTCGTCCCCTTCGCGTGGTGGCTCGTGCGGCTTCGCCGAACAGGCATCAGCGATCGCGTCGTGCTGGGAACCTATCTGGCCGGGGCCGGCGCGATCCGGTTCGTCATCGAGTTCCTCAGGATCAACGAGCGCGTGCTCGGTCCGCTCAGCGTCGCGCACATCGTCTCGCTCGGCGCGATCGCCATCGGCGTGTGGATGCTCGCGACGCGCGGGTCCGTGGAAGAGCGGCGCACAGTTGCCGAACAGCGGCGCCCCGTAAAGGGGCGCCCTACGACCCGCGCACGACGCTCATAACCCCGGCCCCGGACCGCGGACCCCGGGCCCCGCCCTTCGACTCGCGCCTTCGGCATTCGCTCAGGGCAGGCACCCCGGACCGCGGACCCCGGACCCCTGACCCCTGACCCCGGACCGCGGACCGCGGACCGCGGACCGCGGTCCGCGCTAAGCGAGGTGCTTCTTGAAGAACTCGATCGTCCGCGACCACGCCAGCTTGGCCGCTTCCGCGTCATACCGCGGCGTCGTGTCGTTGTTGAACCCGTGCTGCGTGCCGGCGTAGGTGTACGCCTGGTACGGAACGTTCGCCGCCTTGAGGGCCGCCTCGAACGGCGGCCACGTCGAGTTCACACGCTGATCGTTCCCGGCGAAATGCGCCAGGATCGGCGCCTTGACCTTTGACGCCTCGGACGGATCCGGCGCATTGCCGTAGAACGGTACCGCCGCGGCGAGGGTCGGCACGCGTACCGCCAGTTCGAACGTCCGCGCGCCGCCCCAGCAGAAGCCGACCGCGCCGACCTTGCCGTTCGAGCCGTCGTGTTTCATCAGCCAGCCGGCCGCGGCGACGAAGTCCTCCCGGCTCTTCGCCTGATCGAGTTGCGAGAACAGCTTCCGCGCTTCGTCCTCGGTGCCGGGATACCCGCCGAGAGGAAAGAGCGCGTCCGGCGCAAATGCCATGAAGTTGTCGAGCGCGAGCCGGCGCGCGATGTCCTCGATGTGCGGGTTGAGGCCGCGGTTCTCGTGGATGACGAGCACGGTCGGCAGCTTTCCGTTCGCATTCGCCGGGCGGACCAGGTATCCCTGCATCTTGCCGCTGCCATTCGGCGAGGGATACTCGACGCGATCGGCCTTCAGGCGCTTGTCATCAGGAGTCACCTGCTGGGCCTCGGCGAACTTCGGCGACAACGCATCCAGCAGCATCGCCGCCGTCACGCCGCCGACCGCGAACTTCGCGGCGCGGTCGAGGAACCCGCGGCGGTCGACATCGCCGTGCACGTAAGCGTCGAACAGAACGAGCAGCTCAGGATCGAAGTCTTGCGCGGTCTTGCGTTCCATACTCCCTCCAAAAAGATGCACAGGATACATGACGCGGCTATGATGCATCCATGCAGCAAACGCAGGACCCCCACGCCACTCAACCGGTCCTGCGTCGCGGCCCGGCCAGCGCGCAGGCGCGACTGGCGGTGATCCTCGTGCACGGGCGAGGCGATTCGGCCTCCGGCATCCTCGGCCTTGCCGAGGAGTTCCACGCACCAGACGTCCT
Organism: Vicinamibacterales bacterium; assembly: GCA_036401215.1. Classification (GTDB taxonomy): domain Bacteria; phylum Acidobacteriota; class Vicinamibacteria; order Vicinamibacterales; family 2-12-FULL-66-21; genus JACDCA01. Next base: position 2,737 of record DASWVN010000292.1, read on the forward strand.
CTGGCTCGCCCCTCAGGCGGCCGGACACAGTTGGTATCCGTATTCCTTCCTGGCGCCCATGGAGCAGAACGAACCGGGGCTGAGTTCGGGTCTTCGGGTGATCGACGGTCTCCTGCAAGCCCTCGCCTCTGAACGGATCCCGGCGCAGAACGTCGTCCTGATGGGCTTCTCGCAGGGCGCCTGCCTGGCGCAGGAGTACGCCGTACGGCACGCCCGGCGGTATCACGCGATCGTGGGGTTGAGCGGGGGACTCATCGGCCCCGCCGGAACGCCGCGAGACTACACCGGTTCGTTCGAGGGCACGCCGGTGTTCCTCGGGTGCAGCGACATCGATCCGCACATCCCTGTCGAACGCGTGCACGAGTCGGCCGACGTCTTCTCGCGCATGGGCGCCACCGTCGACAAACGGATCTATCCGCGAATGGGACACACCGTGAACATGGATGAGATTCAGGCGGTGGCGGCCATCCTCGCATCCTGATCAACGAATCTGGCTCAGCTCATGCAAGAGCGCCGGGCATGAGTGCTGTACGAATTGCCGGGCTCGTGTTGATCGTCATCGGTCTGATCGGTCTGCTCTGGGGTGGAATCTCCTGGACGGAGGAGCGAACCGTCGTGGATCTCGGGCCGATCGAAGCTCGAGCGCAGGAGCGGGAGACGATACCCATCTCGCCGATCGTGGGTGGCATCGCGCTGGTCGCAGGGATCGTGCTGATGGTCGTACCCAGCCGGCGCAGGGTGTAACGCGTCGCCACGGACGTGATCCTTCTGGCAGCGGTGCTGATCGGCGCGGTGGCGGCGGCGCAGATGGTGCCATCGCCATTTCTGTTCGAGGCGTTCCGGCCCTCGGGATCGGTGTGGCACGTCGACCGTCAACGCGGCGCCCCGCCCACGATCTATTTCACGTTCGACGATGGGCCGAACGCGACGTGGACGCCGCCGCTGCTCGACGCGCTGCGTGAGACGAACGCGCGGGCGACGTTCTTTCTGATCGACGAACACATCACGCCTGAGACCGCGCCGATCGTGCGCCGCATCGCGGCCGAAGGCCATGCGATCGGACTGCACAGTGGCACGCGGCGGTTGATGATCCTCTCTCCGGACGCGCTCGCGGACCGACTCCGCGCGGCGGCCGCGCGAATTCATGAGATCACAGGACGCGAACCGTGCCGGCTGTTCCGCCCGCACGCCGGCTGGCGGAGCCTCACGATGTACGCCGGGCTGCGCCGGGCCGGCTACCAGCTCGCCGGGTGGAGCTGGGGCATGTGGGACTGGGACTGGTGGCGCACGCCCCGCGCCGATCGCATCGTCAATCGCCTGGCCCGCAAAGCCTCAGCCGGGGACATCATCGTGATCCACGACGGGCATCACAAGAACCCGGATGCCGATCGCCGGCACGCCGGGGAGACCGTCAGAGCGCTGGTGCCGCGATTGCGCGATCGGGGATTCCAGTTTGCACCGTTGTGCGGCGAGGTGCGGTAAGACCTCGGCCGGGTACCTCAGCCGCATCGAACGAAAAACCCTCCAAGCTCTTCGCATCACAGAACTTGCAACCGCCTGCGTGCGGCGGGATAATCCAGCGCCGTTCACGATCTGGCGCGCACGCAACCGTTGCGAGGTTGCGCGCGGAGCTCGGCATGACGCCACGGCTCTTCTCGTTCGCGCTCAGTGCGGCGCTGATCGCCGCCGCGGGCGGCGTTCGTACGTCGAGTGTGCCGGTCAACGGCGGCGCGTGGGAGACGGTCATCGTTCCCGGCAGTTTCGCCGCTGCGCATCGCGCCGCGTCGCTGGGAGGGCCGGTCGAAGACTGGCGCACGATCCCGCTGTTGATCGAACTCTCCTTCGGAGGTCCCGAAGGCCTGCGCATCACCCGCAGTCTCGAAGCGCACGCCGCGATGCTCCGCAGTCTCCGGACACACGGCCGCGCGATCTCTCCCGACTGGAACATCTCGCTCGCACACCGATCTTCTCGAGGCACGGACTTCGACCGCCTGCTCGACACGCTGGGCCTCGAGTTCGGGGCTGACGGCCGCAGCGTTCGCTTCAAGCCGGACCCGGCGACACAACGAAAGGTCGAGATCCTCGCGGCTGCCGGCCTGCCGATGGACACCATCGTCGAGCAGCTCAACGCCGGTGGGACCGTTTCGATCGCCACGCGCGACGCGCTGGCGCCGTTGCCGCTCGGCGCGGCGTTCTGGGAACGGCGATTCACAACCGTTCCACCCTCGGATGATCTGCTCTGGGCGATCCTTGCCAGTCGCGAGATGGCGTCGCTCTACTACGGGCTGCTCGCGCTCGACGGTCCGACGCTGCGGGCCGTCGTGGCACACCCGAAGCTCGAGTCCGCGCTGGTCGAGCATGCGCTCATCCTTCCGACCATCGCTCCCACCCTGAGGATCGAGAACGGGCAGGTGCGCACGCCCGGCGGGCGTGAGGCGGCGCATCTGTGGCAGGCGCTCGTCGGGAAGGCGATCGACAACCCCGCGGAATTCAGCGACGCCCTTCTTGGACGGGACGAAGGCCGGCTCGCGTACTTCTATGCGACGGTCGCGCGGTTGCCACCCGCGTCGGCAGAGTGGGTGATGGGCGGGACGTCCTCCGACGGGGACAGCAGGCGAAAGGCGTTTCGCCGCCTGTATGACGTCTTCCGCGGCGCGCTCGGCGAGTGGCGGCCGAACGCGTTCTCTTCACCGACGACGCACTCTCCGGCGGACGTGCTCAACTCGTTGATGATGACGCAGGCCGGCACGGTCGCCGGTCCGCGATGGATCGAGTTCTGGCAGCGCGTCTTCCAGAGCGATAGCTGGCCTGCCGATGCGATGCGCGAACTCGGGTCGATCGACGACCGTCGGGTCATGGGTGCCGCCGAGATCCTCGAGGCGATCTGTCCGGACGCGTGCGATCCCCTCCGCCTCGATGCGGTCCTTCTGCTGCAGCATGCGCTGCCGGATCCAACGCTCGCCGACACGGCAGGTCTGCTGACGGCCGCGCGTGCGCGCATCCGCTATCCCGCGCTCGCTCTCGCGATCGAGCAGATGACGCTTCACGACCTCGCCGTGTACCGGCAGCTCGGTGACCTCGCGGCGAGAATCGACGGGCTCGAATCCTCGACGCGCGCGGTGGCAGAGGCGCAGTTCCAAACGGCGGTCGCGATCCTCGCGCGAGCGCGTGCGCTCGGCGCGCCGGTCGAGTGGACCGCGGACCGTATCCGTTCGCTGGCGGACCTGCCGGTGAGCGCCGCCGGGTTCGATGGCGCACTCGTGCGCTGGCTCGAGACGAGTCTCATGCCCTCGGTGAGCGGAGAAACGTTACAAGACGCGGCCGTTCGCGCTCTGTCGGGACACGGCTGGCAGACGCCCGGAGCGACCTTCGAATGGGAGGGGCTGCGCTACCGCGTGGACTTTGCGGCCACGGAACGCGAACGGATCACGGAGGCCCGGGAACGCTTCTCGAGCAACAGCCTGTCGGATGCGATCGGCCTGCTTCGGCTTGCGGACCAGATCCCCGAGGTGGTGGCGGCGGGACGCCTGGAGGCGTTCGAAACCACGCTGACCGAGACTGCCGAAGGCCTCGATGAGATCCGCGAGGTGGCGTGGACCGGTGCGCCGTCGGCGATCGAGAACTTGCGCAAGCTGCACGGCGACGTCATGGGTCCGTTGCGCCGTGCTCGCACCACGGACGCCGATCGGATGCAGCGCGCCGCGCGCATCCTCCGCCAGGCCGCCGACCTCGTCGCGGCCGACGCCGCGATCGCATTGATCTATGCGACTGCACTCGGCGATCCGCATGGTCCGCTTGCGCTGAGCCGTGACCTGCCGCGCCGGCATCGGTTCTGGAGGGAGCCGCGGAGCGCGCAGCGATGGACGCCGTGGTTGCCGCCGTTCGAACGGCAGTCAGATGGAGCCGCGACGCACATCGCCGGCGCGTTGCTGGGGCTGGACGCCGGCGCCCCGCGGATGTCCGTTCGGCGGATCACCGCCCGGCGTCCGGAACAGGAGCCGAACCTGAACGCCACGATCGCCGATGGCCTCTGGCGCGCGGCCGCCTCGCACGCCCCATGGACGATGACAGACGAGGTGATCGCCTCGCTTGACGACTCGCGGAGCCGGGGCGCGGAGGTGGTGCAGGGATGGGATCGCGGCTTCGACGAGCGGATCCTGGACGACGCAGGGATTGCGGGTCCGCGGGCCGGATGGCTTCGGTGGAGCGCGGCACGTGGCGCGATCGATCGCGATGTCCCGAGTCTCGAGGATCTCGTCAGGCTCGGACGAGAACCGGAGACTCGAGCCGCTCAGTTGAGCGCGGTGGAGGGGATCCGGACGGATTTCGCCGAACCGTTGGTGAGGGTTGCGCAGGAGTTGCGGGCGCGGAATGTGCCCGCCGCGTTTGCACCGGGCGTCCTCATGCTCTTCACGACCGAACTCATCGATCACGCCGCCGTGCCATTCCCGACCGACGTCGACGCCGTTGTCGGTCTCGTACACCGGATCCCCTCGGCGCGTTTCGATGACTACGTGGCGGCGGTGGCCGCGCGCGGGCCGGCCGTCCTGATAGAAGAGGTCGAACGATGAGGTTGATCATCCGGGGCATCGTTCTCGCCGTTGCCGTTCAGGGGCTCGACGCCCAGCGTCCGACGAGGCTGGAGGTGACCTCGCCGCTCCAGGGTGCGTACGTGAGCGGCCAGGTCCGGATCGAGGCGCGGCTCGTGCCGCTCGCTGCCGAACGCGAGATCATTCGCGTCTCGATGTCGGCCGACGGGAAGGAGGTGTGCAGGCTCGAGCGCCGGCCCTACTCGTGCGCCTGGAATGCGGGGCCGGCGATCAGAAAGCACCAGATCCGCGTGGTCGTCGAACTCGTCGGCGGGCAGAAGTTCGTGAAGCACGTGATCACGCGCGGCGTGGACGTCAGCGAGTCGACCGGTGTCAGCGCCGTCAAGGTCACCGCCACCGTCAAGGATCGTGAAGGCAGGTTCGTGTCGGGCCTGGCGCCGCGCGATTTCACGGTGTACGAGGACAAGACGCGCCAGGTGATCACCGGGTTTGCCGCCGAGAAGGCGGATGTCACGGTCGGCCTGGCCATCGATACCAGCGGCAGCATGGCGCGCGCGCTTGCCGGCGTAAAGCGGCAGGCCACACTGTTTCTCGGCCTGCTGCCGGCCAGGTGGCCGACGCCGGTTCTCGCCTTCGACAACTCGGTGTTCGTGATCGCGCCACCGGGCATGTCGCACGAGGATCGCGACCGCAACATCGGCCTGCTCGAGCCGTGGGGAGGAACCGCGCTCTACAACGCGATCCTGCGGACGCTCGCCGAGGTCGAGGGTGGGGAAGGGCGGAAGGCGGTGGTCGTGTTCACGGACGGTGACGACCGGAACAGCACGGTGGATCCTGCCGAAGTCCGGCGCGCGATCGAATCGAGCGACGCGGTCGTGTACTTCGTGGCCTCAGGCCAGGCCGCGCGGAATGTCGCGATGATGAAGTTCGTCGGAGAACTCGCGGAGATCAGCGGCGGCCGCGTGCTGCGCGCGACCACCGAGGAGGAGCTGACGCAGGCGTTCACGGAAGTCCGGGAAGAGATTCGTAACCAGTACCTGCTCACGTACGTCCCGGCGAAGCTGGAGAGACCCGGCACGTGGCGGCCGCTGTCGGTCGAAGTCGCGTGCCCCGGCTGTCGCGTCCGCGCGCGCACGGGCTACATCGTCGTGGCGAAGTAGCGGTCCGGGGTCCGGGGTCCGGGGTCTGGGGTGCGCGGTCCGCGGTCCGCGGTGCGCGGTCCGGGGTGCGCTATTCCAAGTCCATGACCTCACGGTCGCGACTTGCTGCGGCTGCACGCGCCGCCGGCCTGTTGATCACCAAGGCCACTAAGAACACAAGGGACACGAAGAAGACCACGACGCTTCTATCGTTTAGAAGACCTAAAGGCGTTGTGTCCTTTCTTCGTGGCCTTCGTGTTCCTGGTGGCCTTCGTGCCGAGAAGCCGTCAGCCGGTTCAGCAGTGGAGTGGAAACGACCTCTTCAGGGCTGACTTCATTGACAGCCGCCCTTGCAGGGCGGAGATTCCCAGCGCTCTCGCTGCAGCTGCTCGCGCCGCGCACCGCGCACCGCGCACGGCGCACCCACGCACCCGGACCGCGCACCGCACACTGCGGACCGCGGACTGCACGCGCCGCCGGCCTGTGGATCACCAAGGCCACAAAGAACACGAGGGACGCGAAGAAGACCACGACGCTCTATGGTTTAGAAGACCAAAAGGCGTCGTGTCCTTTCTTCGTGGCCTTCGTGTTCCTGGTGCCCTTCGTGCCGAGAAGCCGTCAGCCCGTTCAGCAGTGCTCCCCGTTCCCCATTCCCCATCCCTAATCCCCAATCCCTGATCCCTGTTCCCCGATCCCTGATCTGAGAGGATTGGGGCTCCCGGTCGTTTACACCAGATGAGAGCGCGTTTGGATCGTAACCAGGTCAACTACCTCTTCGCCCGTTATCGGGAGCCAGTGTTCAGGTTCCTTCGCCGGTTCGTTCGTGACGGCCAGGCCGCCGAGGACCTGACGCAGGAGACGTTCCTGAGAGCCCTTCGCGCGTCGTATTCGGCCAACGGCCAGGAACGAGCGTGGATCTTTCAGATCGCACGCAATCTGGGCAGAGACCACCTGCGGACGCGCCAACGGACACCCGCGACCGCCGAACTGGGCGACCCCGCCGGCAGGAGAGGCGACCCGTCGCTCGCGCTGGAACTCGAATCCGCGCTCGCGACGCTCAGCGACGACGACCGGGAGGTGTTCCTCCTGAGGGAAGTGGCAGGACTGGGCTACGGGGAGATTGCGTCGGCATCAGGATTGACGCCCGACGCCGTGCGCTCCCGCCTGCATCGCGCCAGGATCGCATTACGAAAGCAATTGCAATGAACATGACCCATACCGAGATCCTTTCCGCATTCGTGGACGGCGAATCGGTCGACGTGGCCGCGCTCGCTGAAGCGCTGGAGGATGCCGGGGCGCGCGCCGCGCTCGTCGACTTCGTCCGCATGCGCGAGGCGACCCGCGACGTCACCGCGCTCCCCGCCACCCTGCACCATCTTCGTGAGCCGCGTGTGTATCCCGGCGCTATTCGCTGGACGGCAGCAGCCGCTGTGCTGCTGCTGGTCTTCGTCGCCGGTTTGCTCGTGCCGCTGCCCGGCAGGGGTGATGCGTCGGATCGTGGTGACATCCCGCCCGCACCGGTGCGGCTCGAGCAGTTCGTACCGGGCGTGGACTGGTATCCAGGCGACTGAGGAGAGCGAAACATGCTGAAACAGCTACGAACGATCGCGTTGGTGGCGGCGGGTGTGCTGACGATTCCGCTGCCGGCCGTTGCGCAGGAGACGGGCGAGAAGCCGGTGCTTCGTGTGGGCACGCGCACGCTGAGCGCCGATGGCTCGCGCCACCGTGATGCCGGGATCGACAGGGTAGTCACCCTCGGACAGACCGCGGTCAGCTACATCTACGCGGGACGTGTCAATGACCCGGATGGTTCCTTGTGCACGATGGGGGCGATTGCCCCTGGAGGTGAGTTGACCGATCGCGACAGGCAGAGGATGGAAGGCGCGCTGCATGTCTGGAAGGTCACGACGGCCACGGTGTCGTTCGACGACGGCCGGCAGACGTTCGATCTGGACTGGGAACGGTTCGACGCAGGCGCGGCGGCGCCGACGCTGTCCGGCAAGCAGCGGTTGACGCTCGCGGACGGCGACGTCTACACGCTCGATCTCGTACGCGCCAGGGGAACGGCGCCCTGCAACACGCGAGCAGCCGTCGTCGAAGTGACCGCCGGCGTCAAGGAAGATCCGGCCATGGCCGAGACGGTCCTGCGCTATGACGTCTGGCTCGTGCGACAGGACGCGACCGGCAGAAGGGAGTCACAGCACCTGATCACGAGCGGCGTTCACGGCGCGACGACGGATTTCCAGTTTCCGCCGTTGCGCTCACCCGTGCAGAAGTTCCAGGCCGATCAGTATGACTTCACCGTCGCGACTCGCATCGCCGGGAGCCTGCGCGGGCGAGTCACGCGGGAGGGGAGCGTCCGGCTCGAACTCGAAACGCGGCGTTCGGACCGGTTGGATCACACGAATGCCGTCCCATCATCGCTGCCGCCACGCTCGAGCGGCGGCCGCAAGGTCATGACCATGGCTTTGGGGGAGGCGATCGAGATCCAGTTACCGCCCGCGTCGGGTTACGGGTCCACTCCTGCCAGCGAGAAGGATGCGGGCAGGATCCGCGACAGAGTGGCAGGCGGGGGCGCGAGATCCGAACCACGCGTCGAGTCCGTGCCCGCGCAGATACGGAATGGCCGGCTGCAAGTGAACTACGGGCCCTTCTTCCAGGGCGAGCGGCTCTCGATCATCGTGGAGGTTCGAAAGGTGGATGGCGCCGGGTTCTGATCGGCGCCAACTTCCAACTCCCAACTCCCAACTTCCAACTCCCAACTTCCAACTCCCAACTTCCAACTTCCAAAAAACCCAAGTCGAGCTGGCACGCTGCGGCTGCACGCGCCGCGGACCGCGCACCGCGCCCTTCGACTCGTGCCTTCGGCACTCGCTCAGGGCAGGCACCGCGGACCGCGGACTGCACGCGCCGACGGCCTGTCGATCACTAAGGCCACAAAGAACACAAGGAACACGAAGAAGGCCACAACGCTTCTATGGTCTAGAAGACCTGAAGGCGTTGTGTCCTTTCATCGTGGCCTTCGTGTTCCTGGTGTTCTTCGTGTCGAGAAGCCGTCAGCCCGTCCAGCCGTGGAGTGGAAACGGCCCTCTACAGGCCTGACTTCAGTGACAGCCGGCCCTTGCACGGGGCGGAGATTCCCAGCGCGACTCGCTGCGGCTGCACGCGCCGCTTACCGCGCACCACGCACCCACGCACGCGGACCGCGCCCTTCGACTCGTGCCTTCGGCACTCGCTCGGGGCAGGCACCGCGGACCGCGGACTGCACGCGCCGACGGCCTGTCGATCACTATGGCCACTAAGAACACAAGGGACACGAAGAAGACCACGACGCTTCGTCTAGAAGACCCAAAGGCGTTGTGTCCTTTCTTCGTGGCCTTCGTGTTCCTGGTGTTCTTCGTGCCGGAAGCCGTCAGCCCGTCCAGCCGTGGAGTGGAAACGACCTCTACAGGCCTGACTTCAGTGACAGCCGCTCTTGCAGTGCGGAGATTCCCAGCGCTCTCGCTGCAGCTGCTCGCGCCGCGCACCACGCACCCATGCACCCGGACCGCGCACCGCGGACCGCGCACCGCGCACCACGCACCGCGGACTGCACGCGCCGACGGCCTGTCGATCACTAAGGCCACAAAGAACACAAGGAACACGAAGAAGGCCACGACGCTTCTATGGTCTAGGAGACCTAAAGGCGTTGTGTCCTTTCATCGTGGCCTTCGTGTTCCTGGTGTTCTTCGTGCCGGAAGCCGTCAGCCCGTTCAGCAGTGCCACGAATTTCACCCCTTATTCCCCATCCCCATTCCCCATCCCCGATCCCCCATCCCCATCCGCCATTCCCCATCCCCGGTCCCTATTCCCTGTGCCCGTGCGCCTTGTCGTGTGCGTGCTTTTCGTAGTGCTGCTTCAGCAGATCCTTGCCGTAGTCGTTCCCGTTCGGCGTCCGCACTACCGTGTGCACGTGGCTTCGTGACGGCACACGCTCTCCGGGCAGCGCCACGGGTGACTGGTGATCGAACTCGATGAGGATCACCGGGCTGTGGATCCGGTAGTAGAACACCGCGTTCGGATCGGCGTCGCCGATCCAGCCGAACCAGGTGTCGTCGAGGTGCGAGCGGACTTCCTCCATCCGAACTGTCGCGTGTCCCTCCGGCATATTGCCGACGTACTCCGCAATCAGCTCGAGGAGCTGCGTGCGCTGTGCTGGCGTGAGGTCCGATCCACGGATGCCGGCGTAGGGCAGCACCAGGTTGTCGCGGAACGCCTGGGCCTGCGCCTTGTTGGTCCGCTTGGGACCAGTCTCGAACGTCGCCTTCTGCCGTTGCTCGGACGTGAGCGCCTGCATCAGCGCGAGCCCCTTGTTCTGTTCCTCCTGGAGGACGCTGGTCCCTTTGTACTTCCCGGATTCCGCGACGACCGGTTCGGACCCCATGAAGGTGGGCGTCATCACGACCTGATCGCCGAGCACGAAGTAGTTGATGATCAGGTGATGGCCTTCGAGCTGCCATCCCCAGGGCTCAGTCGTCGATGGCTCGCCGAAGACGACGAGGTTGTAGAGGCCCTCACCGTATTCGGTGAAGTTGTTGGTCATCTCCGCGATCGTGTGATTCAGCCGCATCACGTTCCGCGTCTTCTCGAGCCCTTTGGCACTCAACGCCGCCTTCAACAACCCCAGCGCGCCGGATTCCTGCGGCGGCGTCATGTCCTTGAACGCGAGGCCCGCGCGCTGCGCACGATGGACGTTGTTCCACCGCCGCCACTCGCTGTCGTCCACGGCGAACGTCGTCATCTGTCGCTGTTCCGGCGTCAGCGTGCCGAGGAAACGCGCCGCGGCGTCCATCGCCGGCTTCGTCGTCACGCCGGTTGCGCGGATGGGGAAGAGCCCGGAGCGAACGGTACCGTCGGTGGTGACGCCCTTGAACGGGTCCTTGTCAGGATCGACCCCGCCGCGCTGTGGCACGAGTGCGAGGGCCGCTAACGGAATCAGTACCGCGAGGGCGGTGGCCGCAGGGTGAAGCCTCATGGCCGGCAGGGTAGCACGACCTCTGACGCACCGACTGAGCTACAATCGCGACGCTCCCACATTGCCGCCGGCCCGGATTTCAGATTCCAGGCGGTTCAGTCGGTAAGTACTCAGTCAGCTACACCGTCGAAGGAGAGCAGCTGGTGGCCCGCCGCTCACTCGAGATCCCGCTGCAGACGATTCGCCCGGAGCGATACCAGGAGGCCCGCGCGTTCTTCGACCGCGTGCACGCCGCCGACACGTCACCCGTGGTCCTGATTAGGAAGTAACCCGCACCCGCACCCGCACCCGCACCCGCACCCGCACCCGCACCCGCACGTCGCACCCGCACCTCGCACGTCGCACGTCGCACGTCGCACGTCGCACGTTGCACGTCGCACTGCGCGTCTGCAGGCTGAGCCACCCCCGAAGGCCAAAGCTTGACATTCCCATCATGGGAAGGTTCACACTGTAGGTATGCAACTGGCGGACGCCCGGAAGGCCGGGCTCTACAACATCGGCGAGGCAGCCCGGCGCTCCGGCGTGAGCGCGAAGATGATCCGTCACTACGAATCGCTGCGGCTGCTGCGGGAACCGAAACGTACAGCGTCGGGCTATCGCGTCTACGACGACACCGACGTGCACACGCTGCGCTTCATCCGGCGGGCGCGGGACCTCGGCTTCTCGATGAAGGAGGTCGGGCGCCTGCTGACGCTCTGGCAGGACCGGAACCGGGCGAGCGCCGAGGTCCGGGAAGTCGCCAGGGCGCACATCACCGAACTCGATCGGAAGATCGCCGAGATGGAGGGCATGCGCCGCACGCTCGAGACCCTCGTCAAGCACTGTCACGGCGATTCACGGCCGGAGTGTCCGATCCTCGACGATCTGGCGGCGGTCCGCCACTGAGGGAATTGTGGAAAAGAAGAAACCAACGCTCTTGAAGATGGCCCCGGCTCCCGTGATGGCGATCGATCCCGTGTGCCACATGCAGGTCGATACCGCGAATCCGGGCGGCGGCCATCACGATCACGACGGCACTCGCTACTACTTCTGCAATCCCTCGTGCCGCACGCGCTTTGCCGCGGATCCCGAGAAGTATCTGCAGGGTGGCGGTGGGCACCACGAGATGCACGCGCCAGTCGAACATCACGAGGCCGCTGGCGCCGCGGAACTCGTGACGGATCCCGTCTGCGGGATGCGGATCGATCCGGCAACCGCCGCCGGGCACCACGACCACAAGGGGACGCGCTACTACTTCTGCAATCCCTCGTGCCGCACGCGCTTTGCCGCGGATCCCGAGAAGTTCCTCACCGGAGGTGACGCGGCCGCTGCTCCCGAGGCGCCTGCCGGGACGATCTATTTCTGCCCGATGGATCCGGAGGTACGCCAGGACCATCCGGGATCCTGCCCCAAGTGCGGCATGGCGCTGGAGCCGGATCTTTCGACGATGCCGATGACGCGGGTCGAGTACACGTGCCCGATGCATCCGGAGATCGTCCGGAGCGAGCCGGGCGCGTGCCCGATCTGCGGCATGGCACTCGAGCCGCGGACGGTGACGCTGGAGGACGCGCCGAATCCCGAACTCGTCGACATGACCCGGCGCCTGTGGATCGCGGCGGCGCTCGGTGTGCCGGTGTTCGTGTTCGCGATGGGCGACATGATCCTCGGAATGGGACTCGGTGGACGCGTCGACATGCGGGTCGTCAACTGGATCGGACTGATCTGCTCGACGCCGGTCGTTCTCTGGGCGGGCTGGCCGTTCTTCCAGCGCGGCTGGGCGTCGATCGTCAACCGCAGTCCGAACATGTTCACGTTGATTGCGCTGGGCGTGGGCGCGGCCTACGTCTACAGCGTCGCCGGGACGCTCGTGCCGCAGTGGTTCCCCGACGGCTTCCGCGTCGACGGCATCGTCGAACCCTACTTCGACACGGCCGTGGTGATCACCGTGCTCGTCCTGCTCGGACAGGTGCTCGAACTGCGCGCGCGCGGCCGCACGAGTTCCGCGATCCGGCAGTTGCTTGGCCTGTCGCCGAAGACCGCGCGCGTCGTTCGTGAGGGTCACGAGACCGACATCCCCATCAGCGAAGTGAAGGTTGGCGACCTGCTGCGGGTCCGTCCCGGTGAAAAGGTCCCCGTGGACGGCGTCGTCGTCGACGGACGCAGTTCGGTCGACGAGTCGATGGTGTCGGGTGAGCCGATTCCGGTCGAGAAGGAGGAGGGCTCGCGGGTGACCGGCGCGACGATCAACGGCACCGGCACGTTCACCATGCGGGCCGAGCGCGTCGGCAGCGAAACGCTCATCGCGCAGATCGTGAAGATGGTGAGCGAGGCGCAGCGAACGCGCGCGCCGATCCAGCGGCTGGCCGACGTCATCTCGGGCTATTTCGTGGTCGCGGTGGTCGTGGTCGCGGTGATCGCCTTCATCGCCTGGGCGACGATCGGGCCGGAACCACGACTCGCGCTCGCGCTGCTCAGTGCCGTCGCCGTGTTGATCATCGCCTGTCCGTGCGCGCTCGGTCTCGCCACGCCGATGGCGATCATGGTCGGGACGGGTCGCGGCGCGTCAGCGGGCGTACTCGTCAGGAATGCAGAGGCGCTCGAACGCCTCGAGAAGATCGACACGGTCGTCGTCGACAAGACCGGCACGTTGACCGAGGGCAAGCCGCGGCTGGCACACGTGAGTGCGGCTCAGGGCTTTTCAGAGGAGGAGGTACTGCGGCTGGCGGCGTCCATCGAGCAGGCCAGCGAGCACCCGCTGGCGGCGGCGATCGTCGCCGGCGCGCGGGAACGCGGGGTCGACGTGCCGAAGGCGACGGAGTTCGATTCACACACCGGGCTTGGTGTGTCGGGCATCGTCGAAGGACGAAAGGTGCTCCTCGGGAACGCGAAGCTGCTGCAGGACAACGGTGTCGATCCGAGCGCGCTGGCCGGAGAGGTCGATCGGCTGCGGAGCGATGGCCAGACGGTGATGTTCATGGCGATCGACGGCAGGGCGGCCGGCACGATCGGCGCCGCCGATCCCATCAAGTCCACGACCCACGAGGCCATCGATGCGCTGCATCGCGAGAAGCTGCGGGTCGTGATGCTGACCGGCGACAGCGAAAAGACGGCACGGGCCGTTGCCAACAAGCTCGGGCTCGACGAAGTGATCGCCGAGGTGATGCCCGACCAGAAGCGCGCGGTGATCCAGCGGCTGCAGCGCGAAGGGCGTTCCGTGGCGATGGCGGGGGATGGCATCAACGACGCGCCCGCGCTGGCCGAAGCGACAGTCGGCATCGCCATGGGCACGGGAACCGACGTCGCGATGGAAAGCGCCGGGATCACGCTCGTCAAGGGTGATCTTCGAGCGATCGTCCGCGCGCTGCGTCTCAGCCGCGCGACGATGAGGAACATCCGGCAGAACCTGTTTCTGGCGTTCGTCTACAACGCGGTCGGCGTGCCGGTCGCCGCCGGCGTCCTCTATCCCGTCACCGGGATCCTGATCAGCCCGATCTGGGCGAGCGCGGCGATGACGTTCAGTTCGGTGTCGGTGATCGCGAACGCGCTGCGGCTGCGGCGCGTGGAGCTGTAGATCGGGAATGGGGGATGGGGGATGGGGGATGGGTGCTGTAGCACCGCGGACCCCGGACCCCGGACCCCGGACCCCGGATCCCTCAAGGCTCTCGATACCCCAGGACCCGCACCCTGATTTCCCCTCCGCGTGGATCGTGCGAGAACGCGATCCATGCGCGGCGCTTGGATCGATAGGGAACGAGCGGTATAAGCGCTTCGCCACGTTCCATTCCACCGGCCCACGTCAAGGTCGCTTCCACCTGCACGTCTTCGGCCGACGTATCCCCGACATTGCGGACGTCGATGGGCACCGCGTATCCGCCCGCGGTTTCCGTCGGCACGCCGGCATCGGCGACGAGCGATGCCGGAGATTCCCCGCCGGTGATCTCCTGATACACCAGCAGTCCGGCGACCGCGACGATCAGGGCGAGGCTGATGCCGAACACCGTCCATTCGAGCCAGTTCTTCTTCATCGAAAGAGGAGCCTTCCCGCAGCGGCCCCGAGCGTTCCGGCGAGGCCGAGCACGACGCACTGCGCGACATTCAACGTCGGGCCGTGATCGTCGAACCGCCCGAAGAACCACAGGATCGCCGCCGACGCGACGAGCCCGGCGGCGCACGTGATCGCCGTCCCATACACGACCCCGAAGAGGCCGCGATTGCCCGCGAACCGTGCGGATCCGCGGAAGTTGCTGAAGTACAGCAGCGTGGCGGCCAGCAGCAGCGACGAGGCGAGGGCGGCCAGCAGAAGCCGCGGCCCCATTTCGCTGGCCAGAATCAGGATTTCTTCGGTCGGCGCCACGTTGGCGGCGACCAGCACCGCTCCGCAGAGCGCCAGCGCGATCTCGCTCGAGAGCGTCTGATGCCGTCCTTCTGGCTGGCGGTGGTCGCCGGTCGCTCCGGTGAGCTGCGCGGTGCCAACTGACACACCGACCGCGACGAACAGGCCTTCGACGAGCGTCAGCCCGACGACCTCGGGCAACGAACTCGACGCGTCAATACGTCCAAGCATCCAGAGAATGCCGGCGCTCAGCGCCAGGCCGATCCCAAGCTCCTCGACCGAGTCGACGAGGATCTCCGCGAGCCTGGTGTCGTGGCGCAGACCGGCGTAGGCGTTGTAGCCGCAGAGCAGGACGAAGGTTGCCGCCAGGCCCGCCAGCAGGCGAAGCGGGGAAACCGTCCACCCGGCGGACCACAGCTCCATGGTCAGGATCAACGGCAGGGAAAAGAGAAAGCCGCCGCCGATCCCCCGGCCGTATTCGCGGAGCGATTCCGCCAGGGTCGGACCGCTGCGCCGGCTGCGCGACATCGACGTCCATTCTATGGCGCGCGCCTGCTCGAACGTAATCCGCGCTGCGAGCGTAGTGATAGTGAAGCCGGCACGCACCGGTGTGCGCGCCTCGAGGTACCGTGACGATGGAAAAGCTGCTCCAGGACCTTCGGTATGCGTGCCGAAGCCTGTTACGTCAACCCACGTTTGCGCTGACCGCGATCCTGACGCTCGGGCTGGGGATCGGGGCAACCACGGCCATCTTCAGCGTGGTCAATGCGGTCATTCTGCGGCCGATTCCATTCGACGAGCCGGAACGGGTCGTCTCGGTGCAGACGTTCTGGACGGAGTCGGGCCGCCGCTCGCAGAACGTCTCGGCGCCCGATTTCCACGACTGGCGAACTCAGAGCGAGAGCTTCGAGGCGTTGGGGTATTGGTCGGGAGGCGAGGGCAGCGTCACCATCAACGGTGTTGCCGATTACGCGACGGCGCTCGTCGTCACGCCAGGCTTTCTGGAGGCCCTGCGTGCGCGCACGTCGATCGGCCGCATGCTGTCGGATGAGGAACAACAGCCCGGCGGTCCGCTGGCGGTCGTCATCACGGATGAATACTGGAAGCGCCAGTTCAACGCGCAACCGTCGGCCGTGGGCACGACGCTCAAGTACGACGACCGGCTCTTTACGATCGTGGGCGTGCTGCAGCCCGGCATCCGCTATCCGGCGCGCGCCGACTTCTACTACCCGGCCTGGATCGAGCCCGAAACGCCTTCACGCTCGGCGCACAACTATCGCGTGATCGGCCGGTTGCGCGACGGCGTCAGCCTCGAGCAGGCGCAGGCGGAAATGGACGCCATCGCGCGGAGGCTCGAGCAGGCGTATCCAAACTCCAACCGAGGCAAGCTCGTGTCGATCGTCCCGCTCCAGGAGCTGATGGTCGGCGGGATGCGGCAGACGCTGTTCGTGCTGTTCGGCGCCGTTGCCGTCGTGTTGCTCATTGCCTGTGCGAACGTGGCCAACCTTCTGCTCGCTCGCTCGTCGAGCCGCGCCCGGGAGATGGTCGTGCGCGCGGCGGTCGGCGCGAGCCGGGGACGGCTGCTGCGGCAGCTGCTGACCGAGAGCCTCGTCCTCGCGGGCGCCGCGGCCCTCCTCGGTGTCTGGGTGGCGCGGCTGGGAACCGCAGCGCTCGTCGGCTTCGCTCCGAACACCTTCCCGCGGCTCGGTGAAGTGCAGGTGGACGTCGCCGCTCTCGGGTTCGCGCTCGTGGCGGCGGCACTCTCGAGCGTGCTCTTCGGGCTCGCCCCTGCCCTCCAGATCTCGGGCGTGCAGTTGAGCGATGGGATCCGGCAGGGAGGCAAGGGATCGGCAATCGGCGCCCGCAGCGGTCTCGCGCGCAGTGCGTTCGTCGTCGCGGAGGTGGCGCTCGCGGTCGTCCTTGTCGTCGGCGCCGGCCTCCTGGCACGCAGCCTCGTCGCGTTGACGTCGGTTGACATGGGTTTCAATGCGGAGCGTCTCCTCGTGCTGCGCACCGTGGTGCCGATTCGAACGATGGCGGATGCGCCGAAGGCGACCGACTTCTATCGTGACCTGCTCGCGGACGTCCGGACGGTTCCGGGCGTCATTGCCGCTGCGGGTGTGACGAGCCTCCCGACGCAAGTGCGTTCGAACGGCAGCTACTGGATCGAGGGAGGGCCGACGATCGACCAGACCGGCATCAGCGCACCGCAGGCGCTCTTCAACGTGGTCACGCCGGATTACTTCCGGACGCTTCGTGTCCCCGTGCGCCAGGGGCGTGACTTCACGGACGGCGATCGCCGCGGCGCGACCATGGTGGCGATCATCAACGAAGCGCTCGCGCGCCAGGCCTTCCCGGGGCAGGATCCGATCGGCCACCGCATTCAGTGCGGCCTCGATTCGCTCGAATTCATGACGATCGTCGGCGTCGTGGCCGACGTGCGGACCGCAGGGCCCGAGCGGCCGGCGCTGCCCGAGATCTTCATGCCGTACGAGCAGCACCCCGCACCCGCCAGCGCGTTGAACCTCGTCGTCCGCCCCGACAGCGACGACCCGCTGGTCTTTGCGGAGACCGTCAGGCGGAAGATCGCCTCGAGAAATCCTGACGTGCCGGTCAGGGCGACGACGATGGAAGGCACGCTCGAGACGGCGTCCGAGACGCAGCGGTTCCGCACGTATCTGCTCGGCGTCTTCGCGGCCGTCGCCTTGTTGCTGGCGGTGGCGGGGATCTACGGCGTCTTGAGCTACTCGGTGAGCCAGCGGCTGCCCGAGCTTGGGGTTCGGATCGCGCTCGGTGCGACGCCCGGGAACATCTTCGGTCTCGTCGTGGGGCAGGGCGCGGTGCTCGCCGCCGTGGGGCTCGCGATCGGTGTGGCGCTGTCCCTGATGGCAGGCCGCCTGCTGGAAGGGCTTCTCTTCGGCGTCACCGCGCGGGATCCATGGAGCCTCGCCGCGGTGGCCGTCATCGTCACGCTCGCGAGCCTCGCGGCCTGCTACCTGCCCGGCCGCCGCGCGGTCCGGGTGGATCCGATGGTCGCGCTGCGCGCAGAGTAGCTGACCCCCCAACCTTTGCGCGCCGCTCCCCGTCTAAGCGCGAGATACGGGAGGGGTAACACCGACGCCGAATGGTTTAGGATTGTCCCACCCTGATGACCCTGGACCTTCGGCCCCTTTCGCTCGGCGAGCTGTTCGACCGGGCGTTCATGCTGTATCGGCGTCATTTCTGGCTGTTCGTCGGGATCACGGCCATCCCCGGTGTTTTCGCGCTGCTGGGCACGCTGGCCCAGATCGCGCTGCAGCAGGCCGCGCTGCCCCAGCAGGGCGTCCAGGCCGCCAATCCTCAACCTCCCGTGGAAAACCTGTTCCTGATCGTCTCGCTGTTTGCGGGGATGATGCTGGCGCTGATCATCTACTGGGTGGTCTACATGATCGCGCTCGGCGCCACGACGCTCGCGGTTTCGGAAATCTACGTCGGTCGTGGAACGACGATCGCGGCGGTGTACGGGCGGGTGCGCGGCCGGATCGGGGCGTTGATCCTTCTCCTGCTGCTGGTCGGCCTGCGCGTCTTCGGACTCGGGTTTGCGGGATTGATGATCGTCGTCTTCATGGTTGCGTTCCTGGCCGCCTTTTTCGCGCCGCTTGGTGTGCTGGCCGGCCTGGCCGGCGCTGCCGCGTTGATCACTGTTTGTGTCGTTCTCGCGTTGCGCTACAGCCTGTCGATCCCGGCGCTCGTGCTGGAAGGGCTGTCGGCGAGCGACTCGATCAAACGCAGCGTGGGCCTGACACGCGGACGCCTTCTGCAGATCCTCCTGCTCGGGATCTGCGCCACACTCGTGACCTACGCGGCGCTGGTGCTGTTTCAGGGTCCGTTCTTCGGGGCCGCGTTGATGAGCGGACCGGAGACCGCGACCGGCCTCTGGTTGAACGTGGTCGGCGCCATCTTCGGAACGATCGGCACCACGCTGACGACGCCGTTCCTCATCATCGGGCTGGCGCTGATGTACTACGATGCTCGTGTCCGCGAGGAAGCTCTCGACGTGGAGCTGAGTCTCGCGGCGCTCGATCGCGCGTAGAGCCGTATGCTGCGAGTGAACAGGCTGCTCGCGATCGCCCTGATCGCGTGGATGGCGCCCGCCGCCGCACAGCAATCCGTCATGACCCCGACGGAGTTCGCGGCGGAACTCCAGCGCCTCTCCGGGGAGGTCTCGAACGTCGGCGAGCCCGGCGCCGTCCGATCCATCAATGTCCCCGCGGTCTGGTCCGTCGAAGCTGGTGGAGAGCGATACGACGTGCCGGCACTCTGGCTGCGAAGCTCGTTGGAGGATGCGCGGCGCGATCCTGCCAGCTGGCCGTCGGAACGAGCGAAAGTGCTCACGCATCTCGAGGCGTTGCGGCTCGAAGCCGAAGCCCTGACCGGAACGGTCGAACAGCCGGGACGTCCCGCTCCCGCAGAGGCACGGGCTGCCCTCGCCGAAGTGCTCGCGCGTCCCGAGTTCAAGGGGATGGCGCAGGAGGGGGCTTTCGTGCGTCTTCGAGAGCGTCTGACCGAATGGCTGATCAGCGTGTGGCAGCGGCTCGGCGGACCGCGGCTGGGCAGCCGGAGCACCGCGATCCTCTTCGCGTGGATCGCGGTGTTCGTAGCCGCCGGTGCGCTCGCGATCTGGCTTCGTCGGTTTCTGCGCCAGGCCGATCGGCAGCAGCTGGCGCTCACCCCGTCGCCGGCAGCGAGAACACCTGCTGGCGCCTGGGCCCGGCAGGCGCTCGCTGCGGCGGATCCCCGGGACGCCGTCCGTTGCGCCTACCGGGCCGTGGTCTCCGGACTCGAGGAGGAAGGGGTCTGGCGATCGGACGACACGCGAACGCCGCGTGAGTATCTCCGTCTGCTGCCGGTGGAGCATCGGCGACGGCCGCTCGTCGCCGACGTGAGCCGCCGATTCGAGGAGATCTGGTTCGGCGCGCGCGCGGCGACCGACGATGATCGCGCCGTCGCTCTCGCGCGATTGAGGGAGATCGGATGCCTGCCGGCGGATTGAAGGACAGCTACGTCCTGATCGTCGCCGGAGTTCTCACAATTGCGTTGGGAGCCGCGGCCGCGCTGATCGATCCGCCCGGGGGCGCCGGAACTCATACCGCCTCCAGCTTCAGTGCGACCGCCGAGGGAGCGAAGGGGGCCTATCAGACGCTGAGTCTGCTGGGCTACACCGTGGAACGTTCCTTCGAGCCGATGGCGGTCATCGACGTCGACGCCGAACGGACGGTGCTCGTGATGACCGGGGTCCTGCACCCGTCCGAGCAGGACACGCGCGCGTTCCGGGAGTATCTCGAAGCCGGTGGCGTCGCCTTGGTCGTCGGTGTTCCGGGCGCGCAGTTTCTCGGTGTGGAGGGCGCCGTTGCGGCGGTGCCGTTCGTGGCGAAGCCGTCCACGCACCGCGTGCTCTCGCCCAGTCCGGTGTCGGCTCAGGCCGGCGAAATCACGATGACGAGCACTGGCGGCACGCCGGCGTTCGGCGATTCCTACGTGCCGCTTTTCGCCGTCTCGCCGACGGAGCCGCTGGTGACGACGGCGAGGGTGGGGAAGGGGCGGGTCACCTGGTGGGCGGCGTCGACACCTCTCACCAACGCACATATCGCGAGCGCGTCCAACCTACAGCTTCTCCTGAACGTTCTCGGACCGCCGGGGGAACGCCGCGTGATCTGGGACGAGCACTACCACGGTCATTCGCGCTCGCTCTGGTCGTACGCGGTGGGAACGCCGCTTCCATGGATTGGCGTACAGACCGCCTTGTTGCTCGCCGCCGTATTTGCGACCTACTCGAGGCGCCGGGGACCGGTGCGGTCGCCGGCGACGCCGCCGCGAACGTCCCCGCTGGAGTTCATCGAGATGCTCGGCGCGCTCTACGGCAGGGCGAACGCGAACGGTGCCGCGGTCGCCTCGGCCCGCAACCGCTTCAGGCGCGGTCTCGCGGCGTCGTGCGGCATCCCGCACGACGCGTCCGACGACTCCATCGCACGGATGATGGCCTCGCGGTTCGGCGCCGGCGAGCGCGAGGTGCTCAACGTGCTGTCTGCGTCCGCGCGCGCGGAGCAGGATCCTGCGCTGACGAGCGAGGATGCGCTGAAGCTCACGCAGGAGCTTCAGCGCTTGTCGGCGCTGGTGGACCGTCCTCAACGTACGTAGGGCGCGGCTTTACACCGCGCCTACGACGTCGAGGAAAGGGCTACCCCGGCAAGTACTCGCGCTCCCGGCCGCGCAGCTGCCTGTAGCGCTTGAAGACCTCTCGTTCGCTCTCGAGTCCGAGCATCGACCGCCAGGTGCTCCCCCGAAACGTGTGCGCGCACATGCGGTGTGCGTTGCGCAGCACGAACCACGGATAATGCCTGAGCACGGACGGCAGGTGGCGCACCTTCATCCAGCGTTCGGCGCGCCAGCGCAGGAACTCGATCTCGTCCGCCTCGAGATGCGTCGTCCTGACCACGGCCGTCGTCCCGTCGTACTCCTCGACGCGATCGTTCACGATCAGGTCCTGCGCGCGGAAATCGCGGGTCATCGGCGTGCCCGGATACGGCGTGGGGTGCTGGATGTACGGCCAGTCCACGTGTTCCCGCGCAAACGCCAGGTTCGCCTCGATCGATTCGCGGGTGTCGTCCGGATTGCCCACGATGATCCCGCCGACGACCGCGAGGCCCGCCGCGTGCAGGCGGTTCACCGCGTCCAGCGTCGCGTTGCCGGTGCGCCGTCCCGCCTCGCGGCGCGCGTTCTTGGCGGAGGCACGCAAGAAGGCCAGGTCGTCGTCCAGGACGTTTTCGATGCCGAGAAAGACATACCGGAAACCGGCCTGCCGCATGAGCGGAGCCAGCGTGTCGCCGTGATTCGCGATCGACGAGGTCATGGCCTGAACGATGTAGTGGATGCCGTTCAGCCCCGCATCCACGATCGCGCGGCACAGCGCCTCGAACCGGGCGACGTTCAACGTGATGTTGTCGTCGACCAGAAAGATCGCGCGGGCGCCGTGCCGTTGCGCGTCGGCGATGTCGGCAAGCACACGAGTGAAATCGAACGTATGAAAGTTGCGGCCCCGCATCTCGATGATCGAACAGAAGCTGCAGTCGAAGGTGCAGCCGCGGGAGGTCTCGACGATATCGATCTGGCGGCCGAGGAAGGTATAGCCGCGGAGTACGCGAGCGCCGCGGTTTGGCCGGGCGAGTTCGCCGACAGCAAGCCGGGTGACCTGCCGCGCCGGATTGTGCCGGAAGCCCTCCTCCGGCGATGAGCGGAAGGAGAGTCCGTCGATTGCGTCCAGCCTCTCGTGGCCCTCGAGGGCCCGAAGCAGCGACCGGAACGTGATCTCCCCTTCGCCGCGCACGATGAAGTCGATCCCGCTCGACGGGCACTCGTACGCTTCGGGCGCAAGACTCGGATCGTAGCCGCCCGCGACGATCGTCACGTCCGGCTTGAGACGCCGAAGCAGTCTGACGATCCGCAGCGCGGTCCGGCGCTGAAAGGTCATGATCGACAGGCCGACGACCTCGGGATCGCGGTCGCGCACGATCCGTTCGACCGTCTCGGCCACGCGATCCTGAACGAGGATGAGGTCCGCGATCGCGACCTCGTGATGAGAATCGACGTTCCCCGCAAGCGAGCCCAACGCCCCATTCGGCATGCGCATCGTGAGCGCGGGCGTGTGCTCGAACGAATCCGGCATCGAAAGCAGCAGGACCCGCATGTGGTGCTCGATCCGACAGGTTACACCTGTTCCTCATCCGAGCGACAGCCACCCCGCAACGGCGAACGACAGCCCCTGTCGGTTCGAACTCACAGAGCGCGCGGAGTGCGCAGAGCTGAGAAGAAATCGCGGCGTCCTGGGCGCGCCCGTGGCGTCTGCCGGGGCGGCGGCCTTCGGCCGCCGTATATGGTCGGGGAGCGGACGGATACACAAGCCCGTCGCATGCGTTAGAACGGGCTTGTGTATCCGCCCGCTCCCCGAC